>WFNG01000240.1 GCA_015488735.1 Bacteroidales bacterium
ACTGCGTTAAAACAGTTTGGCAAGAAACCACATACCATCTCTTACCCGAAAGTGTCGAAAGAAGCTGCCGATCGCTATCGCGGTCTTCACTTTAACGACCTTGACGAATGTATCGGCTGTGGAAACTGTTCCACCATTTGCCAGAATGCAGCCATTGATATGATTCATATCGAAGGTTATGATGGTAAAAAAGGAGATTCCGGATTGCGTCCGCGTATTGACCATGGCCGTTGCTGCTGGTGCGCTCTTTGCGTTGAAGTTTGTCCTACCGGAAGCCTGAGCCTGACCAAAGATTATCTGTATGTCAGCGAAGATCCTGATTCTTTTTTATGGACTCCCGGAAAAGATAATCCCCAGGGGAACGAACAAATTTCGTTCTTCAGTACCGAAGAAGTTTCTCTCAATATGTTCGACCGCGTTCCCATGCCGGAACTCGAAGGAAAAGAACGCGTCAAGAGCTTTGCAGAGGTGGTTTTGGGATATAACGAAGCCGAAGCCCGTGCCGAAGCCAGCCGTTGTATAAGCTGCGGACTTTGTACCGAAGTTTGTCCCGAACACATGCATATTCCGGAGTATATCAATGCCATTGCCGCCGGTAATGATGCCGATGCCGTCCGTATTATCTACGACAACAACCCGTTGCCCGAAATGTGCGGTAAGGTCTGTACTCGCCGTTGTGAAGACGTTTGTGCTATTGCATCCCGTGGTGAATCGTTGGCCATACGCTGGCTGAAACGCTATGCAACAGAGACTGCGGTTACTGCCGAGATGACACACGAAATTGTTAATCCTGAAATAAGGGAAGCTAACGGAAAAACGGTGGGTATCGTTGGTGCCGGACCTTCCGGCCTCACGGCTGCTTATTACCTGGCACTTCGCGGTTACGACGTAACTATCTACGAAGCCAATGCCAAAGCCGGTGGTGCTACCATGTACGGTATCCCGAAATACAGATTGCCTATCGAAAGTCTGGACAAACAGATTAGCTATATCCAAAGTATCGGTGTTAAAATTAATTTTAATACCAAAGTTGGGAAAGACATTAGCTTCAAGGAAATTTACAATAAATACGATGTCGTGTTTATGGGTGTTGGATTCCCCGATGCCTGGCCACTTGGCGTGGATGGTGATGATGCTAAAGGTTCCATGCAGGCATTCCGCTTCCTGTATATGATTAATGCAGGCGATAAGGTGGATGTTGGAGACAAAGTAGTTGTGGTAGGTGGCGGTAATGTTGCCATCGATGCTGCCCGTGTTAGCCGTCGTTTGGGTGCTGATGTTACCATTCTTTACCGTCGTCGTGTGCAGGATATGCCTGCTGACTGGGAAGAAATTGAAGGCGCTGAGGACGAGGGAGTTCATATTATTCCGCAGGGTATTCCCATAAAAATTCACAAGGATGAAAAAGGCCATGTGAAGTCGGTTGAATATCTGAAAGCAGAAATGGTTCCCGATGACAAAGGTGGCCGTCCGAGGCCTGTGGCTATCGAAGGCAGCAACACTGTTCTGGAAGCTACAGCTGTTATGGCTGCTATCGGCCAGATGGGTGATTACAGTTTCCTTGAAGAAGAATTTACCGAAAAAATTAAAATCGAACGGGGTCGTTTTGTTGTCAATGAAAAACAACAAACCGGTGATCCGAAAGTCTTTGCCGGCGGTGATGCCGTTAACCGTACTGCCGATGCTATTTCAGCTATTGCCGACGGTTTCCGTGCCTGTAAAGCCATTGACGAAATGCTGAGCGGGAAGTAAAACGCTTCCATTTCCTAAGACAAAAAGCCGGGTCATTTGATCCGGCTTTTTTTGTGTACTTTTGCTTAAACACAATCAGTTATAAGCCTATGAAACGTATTTCCTCCAAAATCCTCACCCTCTTTTTCCTATTTACTACTTCTTTGCTCATGGCGCAAATCTCGCACGGAACGGTGCAGGAAAGCCTGACTATGGAAAGCAAAATCCTCCACAAAACGGTACGCTATACAATTTATCTGCCGTATGATTATAATACTTCGCACCGCTATTATCCGGTGGTTTATTTGTTGCATGGGTATTCGGATAGCGACATAGGCTGGACACAGTTTGGGGAAGACAATTTTATTGCCGATCAGGAAATCGCTTCAGGTAAAATTCCCCCCATGATTTTGGTAACTCCTGATGCGGGAACATCCTGGTACATAAACAACTATGATGGTAGCGTGCGATATGAGGATTTCTTTTTTAAAGAATTCATTCCTTATATCGAATCCCATTACCGTATCCGGGTTGGGAAGTCTTTCCGGGCAGTCGCCGGCTTGTCTATGGGAGGATACGGTGCGTTGGTGTATGCCATGAAACACCCGGATATGTTTGTGGCCTGTGCCGCCTTAAGTGCTGCCGTGCGAACGGATAAGCAGATTATAAACTTCAGTCCTGAAAGGTGGAAGGTCATTGAATCTGTTGTGTATGGCCCGGAACTGAAGGGCAAAGCCCGCCTGACAAAACGGTTAATTGACAACGACCCCATTCATATTATCCAAACTGCTGATCGGTCAAAACTCAATAAGGTAAAATACTATTTTGACTGTGGCGACAATGACCATGTTACCATTGGTAATGCCACCATGCACATTTTGATGACGCAGCATCACATTCCGCATACGTTTATCATGCGGCCCGGGCGTCACAACTGGGAGTATTGGCGCAGCGGTCTGCCTAATGCTTTAGAATTTATCGGGAAAGCCTTTGTCCATTAAAGTCGTTTCAGAAATATCCTTCAAAACTTTAAACAGCATCAATAAACAACCCATGTCCTGAGAAAAAAGATTGTGGCCGGACAAAATCAAGGATAAAGTTCTTTCCCCCTTCTGCCTCCAGTGAAATTTTTGCTAATCCCTGAAAGAAAGAGATGATGTGTGTGGGTTCCGCTTTTCATAATGGTTTCGCCCGGATTAGAAGAAACCTCAATGCGGTTCTTGTCAATTTTGATGTAAAAATAAGTTTAATCACTGCACAACACAGAAATTAAATGATATAATCATTTTCAAACACATTTATGTTATTCCCTGAGTCTCAACGGGTATGTTCATTACAATATTAATTGAAAATTAGCAAACAGTGGCCTTTTTAGATATTTTAACCTTTTCAATTCCCGATAAATCCTATCTTTGCTTTTTAAATTATGCTATGATTTATATTACCAGAAGGGAACGGTTCAATGCTGCGCATCGTCTGTTTAAGGCAGAGTACAGTGATAAAAAAAACCTGGAAATATTTGGTAAATGTTCTAATCCCAACTGGCACGGACATAATTATGAGCTGTTTGTGACAATTAAAGGTGAAGTTAATTCTGAAACAGGATTTTTGGTTAACCTGAAAGCTCTCAGTAAAATAATCAGAGAAAATGTGATTCAAAAAATTGACCACAAAAACATCAATCTTGAAGTAGACTTTATGAAGGGGAAAATGGCGTCCACGGAAAATCTGGCAATAGGGATCTGGAATCAACTTGACAAAGATATTGCTATGTTGGGTGTCAACCTTCATTGTGTAAAAGTTTATGAATCCGAAAACAATTTCGTGGAATATTTTGGATAGAATATACCAGAAAAAATAATCATTCGTTAAAAACTTAAAAAATAATTTAATGGATAAACCGAAAGCGATGCTTGATTACGAAAGAATAGAAAACTATGCGCCGGATAAACTGGAGAAATTAGAATACCACTATGCCGAGATTTTAAAACTTATCGGTGAGGATATTAACCGTGAAGGACTGGTAAAAACGCCATTGCGCGTGGCAAAATCTATCCAGTTTCTTACGCAGGGTTATGACCACGACCCAAAAGAAATCCTTCTTTCAGCCAGGTTTAGAGAGGATTACAAGCAAATGGTCATCGTGAAAGACATCGATATTTTCTCCATGTGCGAGCATCATATGATTCCTTTTATAGGGAAAGCCCACGTGGCTTACATACCAAACAAATACATTACCGGACTCAGTAAAATTGCCCGCGTGGTAGAAGCTTATGCCCGCCGTTTGCAGGTGCAGGAACGGCTGACAACACAAATAAAAACAGCCATTCAGGAAACTTTGGATCCGTTAGGTGTGGCAGTGGTCATTGAGGCACGACATTTGTGTATGGCTATGCGTGGCGTGCAGAAACAAAATTCTGTCACCACAACTTCCGATTTTACGGGAGCTTTTGAAAGGAAAGAGACGCGTGAGGAGTTCATACATTTGATTTCCTCTCGTTTGTCTTAATTTTTGTTGAACTTAAAATATTTTTGTTATGCCTATTTATCAAACAGATAAAAATTTTGTCGGCAATAAACCTACAGCATTGCCGATTGCCAAAACATTTCTATCCGGTGTTTTTGGATGGATGTTTCTGGCTTTAGGTATTACTGCCATTACTTCATGGTTGTTTGCTTCCAGTCCTCAACTTCTTTCTCTCATGTACACGAAAACCGGGATGACCCTTTTGGGCTGGGTTGTGTTGTTGGCTCCGTTTGGCTTTGTGCTTTGGATAATGGCACGTTATAACCGGATGTCAGCTTCCAAATTGGCGTTGTTGTTTGTGGTTTATTCCATTCTTATGGGTATGAGCCTGAGTTTTGTCTTTCTGGCTTATACAGGGACATCTATTGCCACTACTTTTCTGGTCACCGCCGGCATGTTTGGTTTTATGGCTATTCTGGGTTATACTACCAAAACCGATCTTACCAGGTTTGGTAATCTACTGATTATGATGGTAGTAGGGTTGGTTATTGCTATGCTGGTCAACATGTTTATGCACAGCAGCGGGCTGGATTATATCATCAGTTTCATTGGTGTGCTGGTTTTTACAGGCCTTACGGCTTATGATGTACAAAAGCTGAAAAGAATAGGTTCGGGGATGGTGGAAGGTGCCGAAGGCACACGAAAAATGACTATTATGGGCGCTTTGGCTCTTTACCTCGACTTTATCAATTTATTTCTATTTTTGCTGCGCTTTTTCGGTAACCGCCGATAAGCACTTATTTTTAAAAAAGTTATATGATAGCTTACGTATTTCCGGGGCAGGGAGCTCAGTTTGTTGGCATGGGATTAGATTTATATGAAAAATCTTCCAAAGCCAAAGATTTGTTTCACAAAGCAAACCATATTCTGAAATTTAATATTACAGAATTAATGTTTTCCGGTTCCGAAGAAGACCTGAAACAAACCAAGGTTACGCAACCGGCTATTTTCCTTCATTCTGTCATTTTGGCAAAGATGCTGGGGAGTGATTTTAAACCCGACATGGTTGCTGGTCATTCTCTTGGTGAATTTTCAGCACTGGTAGCCAATAATACATTATCGTTTGAGGATGGATTAAAACTCGTTGCAAAACGTGCAGATGCCATGCAAAAAGCCTGCGAAGCAGAACCCTCTACTATGGCTGCCATTTTGGGCATGGAAGATGACCAGGTTGTAAGTATCTGTAATAGTATTCAGGATATAGTGGTGCCGGCTAATTACAACAGTCCCGGACAGTTGGTTATATCGGGCAGTGTAAGCGGAGTGGAAAAAGCAATCGAGAAATGCAAAGAAGCAGGCGCCAAACGCGCACTTATTCTGAAGGTAAATGGCGGGTTTCATTCCCCGCTTATGGAACCGGCCCGTATTGAACTCGCAGCAGCCATTAATAATACGCCTTTTCAGCATGGAATCTGTCCTGTTTACCAAAACGTAACCGGACAGCCGGTGGCTGATCAGGAAATTATTAAAACAAATCTTATTTCTCAACTTACTTCTCCGGTTCGCTGGACACAGATTATGAAGAATATGCTGGCAGATGGCGTTACAGAGGTGGTAGAAGTTGGTCCGGGTAAAGTTTTACAAGGTCTTTTTAAAAAAGTTGATCGGCAATTAGTAACTCGGAGCGCAACTTTGTAGAAGTTGGAAGACGTAAGCCTTTATAATCAAGAAGGTAGAAGCTGAAAGGCCGGAGAATAGCCTTTTCGGGGTTAGCCTGATTTAAAAAAACTTTTCCCGTTTGGTGGGCAGAAGTTCACCATCAATATATTTTTCGAAAACCGATAATTTCCCGTACCTGACGCATGGTTTTCTGTGCGTTGGCACGTGCTTTTTCAGCGCCCATATTCATCACTTTCAGGATATAATCTTCATCAGCGGAAAGTTCTTTTATCCTTTCGGAAAATGGACCGGTAAAAGCGATAACATCCTCCGCCAGCTGTTTTTTTAAATCACCGTAACGGATGGTGCAATTGTTATATTTCTCGTCAAAATATTCCACAACATCCGAATTGGAAACTACTTTCAAGAGTGTAAACAGGTTTTGAACAGGTTCGGGTTTTTCCTGATTCATTTCTGTAGGGCCGCTATCGGTAACTGCCCGCATTATTTTTTTACGAATAGATTTTGGTTCTTCATTCAGGAAGATGGCATTGCCTTCACCTTCTGATTTTCCCATTTTCCCGGAGCCATCCAGTCCGGGTATTTTCACCAGTTCCTCACCAAAATTGTAAGCTGACGGAATAGGGAAGAAATCCACGCCGTACATGTGGTTGAAACGGCGGGCATAGGTGCGGGTCATCTCCAGATTTTGTTCCTGGTCTTTTCCTACAGGAACTTTGTGTGCTTTTTGGATAATAATGTCGGCTGCCATAAGCGTAGGGTAAGTAAGCAATCCCGAATTCACATTATTGGGTTGTTTACGGGCTTTTTCTTTAAAAGTGGTTACCCGCTCCAGCTCGCCAAGGTAGGCGTTCATGTTCAGGAAAAGATACAATTCGGCAGTTTCCGGGATATCACTTTGCAGATAAAGTGTGGCTTTTTCCGGATCCAGACCGGCTGCCAGATATTCCACCAGCACCTGACGTACATTGCCCTGCAGGTTATTCGGATGCGGGTGGGTAGTTAACGAATGATAGTCGGCAATGAAAAAATAGCATTCATTGGTCTCTTGCATTTTTACAAAATTCTTCACTGCACCAAAATAATTTCCAAGGTGCAAATGGCCTGTAGGTCTGATGCCGCTCAGTACAATCTCTTTCTTTTCCATGGCGCAAAAATAGCAAAAATCGAAAGGAAACGAAGGGCTTTCACAAAGTTACCCTCAGGAATCGCTGCAAAAGCAGATGATAAGCTGCCCGCTCTAAACGGTGTGTATTTTCACTTTCAGGTTAATCAAAACCTGAGAGGCAGATTTCGGTAATATCATCGACCGCGTTTTCAACGCGGCCGTATTTATTTCCTTATTTTTAATGAGTAACAGGGTGTGTGGAAATTATTATAACTTTTTTGAGAAACCTCAGCGTTGTAAACGCGGAGGAGGGAGTGGCATTGGGATATATGTGCCTGCTATTCGTGATATCCGGGTATTTCGTGGATAAAAAACAGAAAAATCCGAATATACATCCGGATTTTTCCAATATCCTGTCTGCTCAAAGCTGACAGCTTGCTTCAACAATTTTATCTTACAGATCTTTTTTAACTAAGTAAAAATCAACCTTTTCGTCATAATCACCATCAATGCGTTCCTGCATTTCCTCCAGGTTAGCCGGTGGTGGAACAATCACGCGGTCGCCTTTACGCCAGTTAAGCGGCATGGCCACACTATTGGCATCCGAAACCTGCAAGGCTTCCAGCGCCCGTAGTATTTCATCCATATTGCGGCCTACATTCAGCGGGTAATACATCACCAACCGGATTTTTTTGGAAGGGTCGATAAAAAAGACGGCACGAACGGCAGCAGTTTCGCTTTCGTTGGGTTGTAACATGCCGTACAGTTTGGACACTTTCATGTCGATGTCGGCAATGATGGGAAAGTCGAAATAGACACCGGTATTCTTTTTCACATTGTTTACCCAGGCAAGGTGGGCGTGAATGCTGTCAATACTCAATCCCATCAGTTCGGTATCAAGAGCGTCAAATTCGGCCTTGCGTTGGGCAAAACCACTCATTTCGGTAGTACACACCGGTGTAAAGTCGGCCGGGTGCGAAAACAGCACAACCCATTTGTCTTTGGCATATTCTGAAAATTTGATTTTTCCTTTGGTGGTTACGGCTTCAAAATCGGGAGCCTGGTCGCCGATACGCGGCATTACGTTAATTTCTTTTGTTTCTTGTTCCATGATAATTTATTTTTAATTGTTTATGTTTGAATAATTTAATTTCTGTTTTTTAATTACGATGCAAAAGTCCGTATTAATATGATATAAGTCAAATCAATAGTTTCTATAAACTAATAGATTTTATCTATCTTCGCGGTATGATTACACTGATACAAATGGAATATGCTGTGGCGGTGGACACGCATCGCAATTTTGCTAAAGCTGCCGAGAAATGTTTTGTTACTCAGCCCACGCTGAGCATGCAGCTGAAAAAAATGGAAGAAGACCTGGATGTAATCCTTTTTGACCGCAGCAAACAACCGGTAATTCCAACAGAGGCCGGAAAAGATATCATTGAGCAGGCCCGGCTGGTTTTACAGGAAGCAAAAAAGGTAAACAGAATGGCAAAAGAAATGAAAAGCATACTCAGCGGGGAATTACGTATTGGCGTTATTCCTACCATTGCCCCTTATTTATTGCCATTGTTTGCCGGAGAATATAAGCATCGATACCCGGAGGTTCATTTGAAAGTAGAAGAGCTTATCACAGAACGTATCGAGGAGAAGCTCAAAAAAGATTTGTTGGACGTTGGTATTCTGGTAACGCCATTACATAACAAGTCCATTATTGAGCATCCATTGTATTATGAGGAAATGCAGATTTATTCTAACAGTGCTAATCCGTTGATTAAAAAGTCTGTTATCCAGGTAAAAGATATCGCCTCGCCGGAGCTGTGGCTGCTCAGCGATGGTCATTGTTTTCGTAACCAGGTTATCAATTTATGTGATTTGCAGAACATGGAATCGGATACATTGCCGTTTGACTATGCGGGCGGTTCCATCGACACGCTAATAAAAATTATTGATAAGGAGGGGGGCTTTACACTCATTCCGGAGCTGGCCGGATTGGAACTGAAAGGTGAGCGAAAAAAACAGTTGCGTCATTTTAGTAACCTTGTCCCGTTGCGGGAGGTGAGCATGGTTTATACCCGTCAGTTTGCTAAAACAAAACTGGTGGAATCGTTGGCAGAAAATATCAGACGTTCTGTGCCGGCCCACCTGAAAGATAGTGCACGGGGTACACTGGTGGAATGGCGATAAGCTGATTTTCGGCTCCTGTTTGCTTTACGGTTATCAATAAAATCTCGGATGCTGATTATTATTATCTTTGCCGGGTTAAAACATAACGTTTATGCCCCTGTTAGGAAGCCTTATTAGAAGAGCCTATATTATTAGGAACAAGCCTGTTGAATTAAAAAAACAGTGGATAAATCCTGCGAAAGCACAAAAAAGTCAATTGGTAAAATTGTTAAGAAAAGCACAGTTTACCGCTTTTGGCGAACACTATAAATTTTCAAAAATTCTTACTTCCGGTAATGTTGTGGACGCTTTTCGCGAAACGGTTCCCGTTTTTGATTATTCTAAAATGTATAAATGCTGGTGGTACCGCTCACTCAACGGTGAGCCTTATGTTACCTGGCCGGGAAAAGTAAAATATTTTGCGTTAAGCTCCGGAACATCAGAAGCTTCAAGTAAATATATCCCGGTAACGGGCGACATGCTGCGTAGTATTAAACGGGCAAGCCTTCGTCAGATAGTTTCCATGGTACGATATGATTTCCCCATGGATTTTTATGAAAAAGGAATGTTAATGATTGGTGGCAGTACCCATTTGCAATACAACGGAACTTACTACGAAGGTGACCTTTCCGGAATTACAGCTGCAAGCCTTCCTTTTTGGTTTCAACATTTTTATAAACCCGGGAAACGTATTTCGCGTACTGCCGACTGGGATACCAAACTCAAAGATATTGTCAGAAAAGCACCTGACTGGGATATTGGTATTATTGTGGGGGTTCCGGCATGGATTCAAATACTGCTGGAACGTATTATTGATGAATACGGAGCTGAAACAATTCACGATATCTGGCCAAACCTTGGCGTTTATGTACACAGCGGCGTTTCTTTTAAACCTTATCTGAAAGCTTTTGAAAAACTCTTTGCCAAAGAAATCATGTACAACGAGTCCTATCTGGCATCGGAAGGGTATGTGGCTTTTCAAAACAGGCTGAATGCCGGCATGGACATGCAGACCGACAATGGAATATTTTTTGAATTTGTTCCTTTTAATGATGATAATTTTGACGATGAAGGAAATATCAGGGAAACCGTTGAGACATACACAATTGCAGAAGTGGAAAATGGGGTTGATTATGCGCTGCTTATGAGTACCAACGCGGGAGCATGGCGTTATCTTTTGGGCGATACGATTAAATTTAATAACAAAGATTATGCGGAAATTCAGGTAACCGGACGTACAAAACATTTCCTGAGTATCTGTGGCGAACATCTTTCACAGGAAAATATGAACCGGGCTATTGAGCTTTTACAGGAAGAACTGAACATTGAAATTAATGAATTTACCGTATTGGCTTCGCGTCATAATGGTTTGTTTGCACACAACTGGTATCTTGGAACCAATGCGCAACTTGATCCGGAAGTGGCTTCCAAAAAGATTGACCGTTACCTGAAAAATCTTAACGATGATTATCGCGTGGAACGTTTAGAAGCTATTCGTGAGGTTTTTGTTCATATTTTGCCGCCAAAAGCATTTTTGGAATACATGGAAATGAAAGGGAAAACGGGGAGCGCCAATAAGTTTCCCCGTGTTTTAAAAAACGAACGTATCACAGAGTGGAAACAATTTTTAAAGACACGTAAATATCTGTAAACTATGCATCCGCTATTTGAAGGCATGCTTCTGGGGCTGACGCTGGCGCTATTTTTTGGTTTCGGTCCTGCATTTTTCGCCCTGGTACAAACTGGTATCCATCGTGGTTTTTCCAAGGGACTTATTCTGGCTATTGGCGTTTTTCTTAACGATCTTACAGTTGTCACCATTTCCATTGTTGCTGCCCGTGCTGTTATGGATAATATGCACAAACACCAGATTTTTGGTGTTGTAGGTGGGATTATACTTATTATTTTTGGATTATTAACCTATAAACACAAAATTGTGGTAAACAGCAACGATGATGTTGTCAATATCAGTGAACCGCATGCTATTACCTATCTTATAAAAGGTTTCTTACTTAACATTGCCAATCCGTTTGTCTGGCTTTTCTGGCCTACTGTTGTTTTGGGAGTAGCCGCTCCGTTTATGGATACCACTACCGATATTATTCTGTTTTTTGCAGGAACACTTGCCGTAGTTTTCTCTTCCGATGTTACAAAAGTATATCTTGCCACAAAAATAAAAGGATATATTACAGATAAGTTCTTACGCCTGATTAATAAAATTGCCGGAATTATTTTAATAATATTCGGTATCGTTTTGATTATACGATCTTTATATGAGGCAGGCATAATTTAGACTGTTCCTGAAAGAAATCGTATTTTTGTCCTTTTGAAAAATTAACCATGCAAACATATTCGATTAATAACCTCCGGGAGTTAGAAGCTGAATCCATTCATATCATCCGTGAAGTAGCTGCTGAATTTGAAAATCCGGTTATGCTTTATTCTATTGGGAAAGACTCCTCAGTAATGGCGCGACTTGCCGAAAAGGCATTTTATCCCGGTAAGGTACCTTTTCCGCTTATGCACATCGACTCGAAATGGAAGTTTCGCGAAATGATTGAATTTCGCGAAAAATATACCAAAGAAAAAGGATGGAAATTGATTGTTTACCACAACAAAGAAGGCTATGAGGGCGGGATAGGACCGTTTACCCACGGTTCCAAAGTTCATACTGACGTAATGAAAACCCAGGCACTGTTACAGGGTCTTGATAAATACAAATTTGATGCGGCTTTCGGTGGCGCACGCCGCGATGAGGAAAAATCCAGGGCCAAAGAAAGAATTTACTCTTTCCGAGATAAATATCATCAGTGGGATCCTAAAAATCAACGTCCCGAACTTTGGGATATTTTTAATGCCAAAGTACACAAAGGCGAATCTATCCGGGTGTTTCCCATTTCTAACTGGACAGAACTGGACATTTGGCAGTACATACGGTTGGAACATATTCCCATCGTTCCTCTTTATTTTGCCAAAGAACGGCCTGTGGTAAATATGGATGGAAATCTGATCATGGTAGACGATGACCGGATGCCTGAAGTTTTACGGGAAAAAGCAGAGATGAAAATGGTACGCTTTCGTACGCTGGGATGTTATCCCCTCACCGGAGCCATAGAATCGGAAGCCGATACCATCGAAAAAATTGTGGAAGAAATGATGACCGTTTCGGTTTCGGAACGCACTACGCGTGTTATTGACTTCGATCAGGAAGCCAGTATGGAACAGAAGAAAAGAGAAGGTTATTTCTGATCAACTTAAGATTATCGGATAGCGATAAACTTTTTGAGATAATGAAGATCAGATTTGGCCAATTTCAGTCATAATAATTTCTTAAAAAACAAACCCCTGAAAGTCGTTGACAATCAGGGGTTAAGCTGTTTTATAAAGTGGTACCACCTGGAATTGAACCAGGGACACACGGATTTTCAGTCCGTTGCTCTACCAACTGAGCTATGGTACCTCTTTGGTTTGGAGCGGCAAAAATACGCTTTTTTTTATTTTCCCAAAAAAATTCTTTAAAAAAGTTAAAATTTTTATGTTGTTTCATTTTCGTTTACCTGCTGTCGGTCTTAAAGTGTACTTTTGTAACTTAAAGTAAAAAAACGCTTTTGAAACTAGTCATCGACATTGGCAACACACGGACAAAGATAGCAGTATTCGGAACCTCTGGCTTTGAAGAAGTCTTTGTAACCGAAAATCTTTCATTGGAGTTATTGTTGAAGATGAATGATAAATATCCGGGTATTGCCTCGGTTATTTTGTCATCAGTCAAAGATTACCCGGTGGACGTGGATGACTTCATAAAAAACAGGTTCAATTTTATAAAACTGGACAGCCAAACACCGCTGCCGATAAAAATTTTATATAAAAATCCCCAAACGTTGGGTAAAGACCGTATTGCCATAGCGGTTGCTTCACATGCCATTTTTCCGGGAGAAAATGTACTTGCCATTGATGCCGGAACAACCATTACCTATGATTTTGTAAATAAAAAGGGTGAATATCTTGGCGGAGGTATTAGCCCGGGTATTCGTATGCGGTTAAAAGCGCTACATACTTTTACGGGTAAGTTACCGTTGATAGATGAGCTTCCGAATGACATCGGCCTGATTGGAGATGATACGCAAACGGCTATTCTTTCAGGTGTTTTGAATGGGATAACAATGGAAATAGATGGAACGATATCAGCTTATATTGCTCGTTTTCCGCAACTAAAAATAGTGCTTAGCGGGGGTGATGAAAAATATTTTGATAAACGGTTAAAAAATAACATCTTTGCACTCCCGAATTTTGTGTTAATGGGACTGAAAGAAATTCTGGATTTTAACCAAGAGAAAAAGAAAGAATGAAGATAAAAAGACTCGGTTTTATTGTTGGTTTGATGCTGCTGACATTTGGATTAAATGCACAGGACATAAACTCTCCGTTTTCAGCTTATGGAATTGGTCAGTTATATGGTGAAAACATCAGTTCACAATTGCAGGCTATGGGAGGGATTTCTTTTGGCGTCACGGGAAAAAATATTCTGAACATGGCAAATCCAGCCAGTTACGGCGTTTTTGATTCCACCACGTATATTTTTCAAACCGGCATTATAGGGAATGTGAGTACACTTCAAAACACAAATCTTAAACAAAACACCAATTATGCTACGTTGAGCAACATCAGTATGGGTTTTCAGGTGTTGAAATGGTGGCACGTGGCTCTGGGGGTTACCCCATTTAGTAAAATAGGTTACGACACACAAGTACCGGTTACTGTTCCATCCTATGGCACAGTATTTAACGAGAGGTATGGAAAAGGGGGCACTACCCGACTGTTTTTTGGAAATGCTTTCAATGTGACCAAAAATTTTAGAGTGGGTGTTAATATTAATTACCTTTTTGGTAATGTCCGTGGATACAGTATTGTTTATTCTCCTGATTCGCTTTTTGTTTTTGGAATTAAGCAGGAACATTATGTCAAGGTAAACGATTTTTTGTTTGACTGGGGAATTCAGTATGATATTCACCTGCCTAATAACAGAAAACTTACTCTAGGCGCTATTTACCGGAATGCTGTTCATGTGAATGCAGAACGTTCAACCATAACCTATTCATTAACCGGTGGTTATAATGGTCTTGTGGATAAAATTAGAGATACGATTGTTAATACACCCAGTGAGAAAGGAAATATTTTTATACCGGGTACATACGGTATTGGTTTTTCTTATTCGTATGGTAACCGATGGCTTGTGGGAATGGAAGGAGAATGGCAGCCCTGGTCTAAATTCAGGAAGTTTGGCGTACCAGACTCTCTTGAAAATGCATGGAGGATATCCGCAGGCGGGGCATACACCCCCAAGCATACAAATATCTCCCCTTTGCGTAAAAGAATGACCTATCGGATTGGAGGACGTTTCAACAGAACTTACGTCAGGTTATTTGGTTATCCTGTTAATGAATATGCTATTTCTGCAGGTTTTACCTTTCCCTTTAAACGTACACAAAACAACATTACGCTGTCTATGGAAGTAGGCAGCAGGGGCGCCTTAAAAGATAAATTGATAAAAAAAACATTTTTTAATTTCTCGTTAGGAATAAATATTGTAGAACATTGGTTCTATAAACGTAAATACAGATAGTTAAACTAAACACTTGGAAAATGAAAACAAAACTTTTCATCTTTTTACTCGCAATGGGACTTAGCTTTTCGGTTCTGGCCGGAACACCTGTTAAAAAATTTATACCTCAGGATAATAATGGTCCCAAATATGGCAAAGACAGCGTACAATGTCTTATGAACTTGTCACTTTATACTGAATCTTTTCGCCAGTGGAGACAAAGTCATTACAAAAATGATGCTGTAAAAGATGCCATAGGCCCTTGGGATTGGGTATTTAAAAATTGTCCGCGTTCTACAGAAAATATTTACATTGATGGTGTGAAGATTTTAAAGTACAGATACAGACAAGCTACTACGCCAGCACAAAAAAAAGATCTTATTGACACCCTGATGATGGTTTTTAATCAGAGAATAAAGTATTTTCCCAATAATTACAGAACACATCTTCCGCAGGCAGCTAATATCAGAGGACGTCAGGGAATTGCTCTTTATCAGATTTCTCCGGAGTCTTACATAAAGGCTTATCACTTATTGAAAGAGTCAATAGATTATCAAAAACAAAGTAGTTCGCCTGCTATTATTGCCTACTATTTCAGAGACGTGGCTAAAATGGTTCAGACCGGTAAACTGGATACCCTTGCAATTATCAATGCTTACGACACAATTAGTACATACCTCAATAACGATATTGCCCAGTACAAAGCACAAAATAACAGCCGCAAGGTCGCCGAGTTTAAAAATGTTAAGGGTTATGTTGAAATGACTTTTGAGCCTTTTGCCAACTGTTCTGACCTGGCCAGGGTTTTTGGGAGGAAGTATGACGCAACACCCGGCGATACAGTGTTATTAAAAAGAATTATAGGGCTGCTGGAAGCAAAGAATTGTTATAATGAACCTTTGTATTTTAATGCTATGTCTAGCCTTTACAAGGTTAATCATAACCCTCAATCTGCTTCTCTTTTGGGTAAGATGCTGCTGCAAAAGAAGAAATATGATCAGGCGCTGGTTTATTTGAACAAAAGCTTAACAATGAAAGATCCAAGTGCCTTGAAAGAAAATTACCTGCTTATGGCGCAGACTTATCTCACTTTGCATAACTATCCGAAAGCACGTGAGATGGCCTATAAAGTGATTAAACTTGACCCTCACAGTGGAGTTGCTCATGAGCTTATAGGGGATTTATATGCTGTAAGTGCCGGAAAATGTGGTAATAACGCCCTCACCAAAAAAGCAGCATTCTGGGCTGCCGTTGACCAATATGTTATTGCAAAACGTGTTGATCCTAGTATGACTACGGCAATGAATAAAAAAATTGCAATTTATAAAGCATATTTCCCAACCAGAGAAACAATGTTCTTTTACAATATTAAACCTGGTCAAACTTATAAAGTGGGATGCTGGATTAATGTAACAACTAAGGCAAGACCTTCAAATTAGGGTCTTGTAAAAAGAAAATATGATACGGAATTTGTTAAAAAGCGTCGTTATTGTTTTGGCAATAGGGGCGCTTTTTTCTTGCGAAAATAGTATTAAGATAGTCCAGAAAATGAACGCGGCCGACACTCTTGCTGCGTTAACAGCTATCGATATTCATTATGTTCGTACTGATTCCGGCCGACGGCAACTAGTGCTAAACAGTCCGTTGTTATTAAAGTATGACGGGGAAAAGCCTTATACCGAGTTCCCTAAAGGGTTTTCAATTGCTTTTTATGATACTACGGGAAACATTACCTCAACCATAAAAGCTAATTATGGTGTACGATGGAAGGATAAGGGGTTACTTGTTTCGCGTGGTAATGTGGTGGTGCGAAACGTAAAAAAGAAAGAACAACTTAATACGGAAAGTTTGATCTGGAACGAAAAGAAACATATCATCTTCGCTCCTGGTTTTGTGAAAATTACCAGCCCCGACAAAGTTATCTATGGCGATAGTATGGTATCCAACGAAAATTTTACCAGGCGTACTATTTATGGAATTCGCGGAGTGCTGGATGTGGAGGAAGATACCACCCATTGAGATAATAACTAACTTTGCCACAAAATATTAATGTCTTCAACTAATAAATTGCCGTGAGTACTGTGTGGATTGCTATTATTCTTTCGTTGCTTTTATCCGCTTTTTTTTCCGGAATGGAAATTGCTTTTGTCAGCTCCAGCCGCTTAAAACAGGAGCTTGATATGAAAAGAGGACTGTTTCCGGCCAAAATTCTCTCCTCGTTCTATACACATCCTTCAAAATTTATCGGTGCATTGTTGCTCGGAAACAATATTTCGCTGGTTGTTTATGGTATTGCCATGGCACTTGTTCTGGAACCTGCTATTATGCACTGGCTGCCGATATCCATGCACTCTGAATTTTACCTGTTACTGTTTCAGACAATACTGGCTACATTGCTGATTCTTATTGTTTCGGAATTCATTCCTAAAATGCTGTTTCGCATAAATCCGAATACCATATTAAAAACTTTTGCCATTCCAGTTTGGCTGTTTTACTATTTGTTTTATCCTTTCATCTTTCTCTATATCGGTATTTCCGAATGGATTATCAAACTTTTTTTCCGTGTGGATGTATCCATCGACAGCTATACTTTTAGTGCCATAGACCTGAACGAGTATGTTCAGGAATTGCATACTGAAAAACAAGAAGATGAACCTTTTGTCCAGGAAATACAAATGATGCAAAATGCCATTGAATTTAAGAATATAAAATTGCGCGATTGTATGATTCCCCGCACGGAGATTGTGGCTTCAGATGTTCATGAAGAGGTCCGGAGCCTTCGTAAGCTTTTTACCGAAACAGGTCTTTCAAAAATCATGATTTATAAAAATTCAATAGATAACCTGCAGGGATACGTGCACGCCTACGATATGTTTAAGCATCCTCAAAGCATACGAGAGGTCATGCGTCCGGCTGAAATTTTTCCGGAAACCATGGCTGCCAGCAAAGTGTTGAGCCTTTTTATAAAAAAACATAAAAGCGTGGCTGTCGTAGTGGACGAGTTTGGCGGAACTTCGGGAATGGTAACCATGGAAGATATTATTGAGGAAATTTTTGGCGAAATTGAAGATGAATATGACAAGGATGAGATTGTTGAAAAACAAATTTCGGAGACGGAATTTATTTTCTCGTCCCGCATTGAAATTGATTACCTGAACGAAAAATATAAATTCGGCCTTCCCGAATCCGAAGAGTACGAAACCATTGCCGGGTTCATTTTGCATTATTACGAAAGCATTCCCCGCATAAACGAAGAAATTGAAATCCCGCCCTATTCTTTTAAAATTCTGAAAGCATCCGGAAACCGGTTGGAAGAAATCCGAATGATAATCAGAAAATAAGCCCTTTTGATTACGGATTTTCTATCCACAAGTATACCGGTTTACAATATTTTACGGCTAAAACTTTCCAAACGAGTCGTTTTATTACTAACAATATCAACAGATTTCAGTGTTTCTGAAAACAAAAGAAAGGCCAGGATGGGTTACCTGCCCTGTTTTTCCAATTAACTGACTGATACTAAAATCAAAATTCATCATAATACTTTTATATATCATATCAATTTGTACATTTGCAGCTCAAAATAAAAAAACAAATAAGATTAAGTAAGATGGCAGCTATAGGTAGCATTAGGAAACATTCCACCCTTCTCGTGATTGTGATTGGCGGCGCACTGGTCGCTTTTATTCTCGGCGACTTTCTGAAAAAGAACAACAGAAGAGATGTGAATGCCGGTAAAGTAAATGGTGTGGAAATTACCATTATGGAATTTAACAAGAAATTGGATGAAAACATTGCAAGCACCAAACAACAACAACACGTAAAAAGTCTTAGTACTAACGAAACATTCCGTATCAGACAACAAACATGGGATCAAATGGTCAGGAAAATTCTCATGGACGAACAATACAAAGACCTGGGAATTACCGTTACTGCTGATGAGATGTTTAACCTTATTCAGGGCCCCAATCCTCATCCTTTGATAAAACAGTATTTCGTAAACCCTAAAACCGGACGCTACGACCGAAACCTGGTGATTCGATACCTCCAAAACTTTAATCGTCTTCCGGAGGCCGCACAACAACAATGGATAAATCTTGAGAATTATATTAAGGCCGACCAAATGCGACAAAAATATAACGCCTTAATTTCAGAGAGCTACTATGTTCCCAAAGCATTGGCGCAGGAGCTTTATAATGAACAAAACACAACTGCCGGTATTGATTATGTAGCCGCCCGGTATTCGAATGTTCCCGATAGCAAAATTACCGTAACAGATGCTGATTACCAACGCTATTATAACGCACACAAGCAAGAGTTTAAACAAAAAAACGGAAGAGCCATCGAATATGTTGCTTTTAATGTGCTTCCGTCAAAAACCGATATTGCTAAAGCCCGCAAAGAGGCCATAGCCACAAAAATTGATTTTGAGGCTACCAGTAATCCTAACCAGTTTGCCCATGCCAACACAGATCATCCCTACGATACTTCCTGGTTAAAAGAAGGCCAGTTACCGCCTCCCATTGATTCGATAATGTTCCATTCCAAAGTGGGAACGGTTTCCAATCCTGTTATGCGCAACAATACTTTTATGATGGCCAGACTGCTGAAGGTAGCCGTACGACCTGACTCCATGAGAGCATCGCACATACTGATTTCTTTCAAAGGGGCTATGCGTGTTAATCCCAGTGTAACCCGTACCAAAGAAGAAGCCAAAAAACTGGCTGACAGCTTGTACAATGTTCTGAGACGTAACCCGGCGAAATTTAAAATGCTGGCAGATAAATATTCTAACGATGGTTCGGTTACTGCCAACCATGGTAATTTAGGATGGTTTAGAGACGGGCGCATGGTTCCCGCATTTAATGAGGCCGTGGTGAACACAAAAGTCGGCCATTTTACAGTTGCCGAATCTCCTTTTGGTTTTCATGTGATAAAAGTTACCGGTAAAAAAGACTTTAGCCGCAAAGTAAAGGTTGCAATGATTACTCAGGATATTATTGCCAGCAATGCTACCTATCAGAATGTGTTTGCCAAAGCCAGTAAAATTGCCTCCGAAGCACACAACCAAAAAACGTTTGAATCCATTGCTAAAAAGGATCATCTGCAACTGAGGGTTATGCCCAGAATGGATGAAAGTACGTATTATATTCCCGGCCTGGAAAATGCCCGCAGCGTTGTCCGTTGGGCTTTCAAAAGCGGAACAGATGTGGGGACTGTTTCCAACGTGTTCGATCTGGAAGGTCAATATGCTGTGGCGGTAATCACCAATGAATTTGAAGCGGGTATTCCTTCGCTTGAAGAAGTGAAAAACGAGATAAAACCATTTGTTATTAACCAGGTAAAAGGCAGATATCTTGCTAAAAAGATGAAAGCCTTCAAGGGTAACCTGACTAAAATTGCTGTAGCATTAAACAGCCAGAAACAATCCATGAATAATCTTACTTTCAATACCCGGAACATTGTTGGCTTCGGTATGGAAGATAAAGTAATTGGAACCATTTTTGGCATGAAGGATGGAAGTACAAGCCAGCCACTGGTAGGAAATGCAGCTACTTTCGTTGTTAAGCTGGATGCTTTGCAAAAAGCCGGGAAGTTACCCGACTACAATGCTTTTGTGAGCTCTTATCAAAACGCGTTTAAACAACGTGTACAGCAGGATTATCCTTATGTGGCTATTAAAAATGCTGCTGATATTGTGGATAACAGAATTACATTTTATTAAAAGATAAAGATGTCCAAATAAAAAAGCCCGGCTATGACCGGGCTTTTTTATTTCTGCCTCCGTTTCAATTGTCTTTGCTTCTATCTATTTCTTCCCGTTTTTAACGGCGACAATCTGTGCGGCAATACTCACGGCAATTTCGGCAGGTGTTTCGCTGTTGATGGGAAATCCTATGGGGGCATAAACATTCTTCAATTGCTTGTCGGTAAATCCTTTCTGTTTTAACCTTTCGGAAATAGTTTCTATCTTTTTGGCGCTACCCATAAGCCCCAGATATTTCAGGTCTTTGCCAAGCATCTGTTCCAGAACCTGTTCATCGCTTTTGTGGGCAAAGGTTACAATAACCACATACACGTTAAATCCTTCCGGAACATACGAGGCAATGTTGTTGTAATTGACAATTTGCTTTTTATCGACAAATTGGTTTGCGTTATAGGTATTCAATTCAGAACGGTTGTCAAACAGGTGAATTTTAAAATTCAGGTTACGAAATACCTTTGACAATGCCAACCCCACGTGGCCGCCGCCAAAGATATAGAGTGTGTTCGGCATACCCGTTTGTTCCGCATATTCCCATTGGTTTTCGGAAATCACCCTGCTCTTTGAGGCTGTCTGCATTTTTTCATCCTGCCTGAAAAAGATGCCCTTTTCGGAAAGAAACAAAACACCATGCTGTTCTTTTTTATCGGCATTCAGTATGGCTTGTGTTGTTGCTAAGTCCTTTTTTTCCAATGGTGTGAATGCAATGGTCTGTCCGCCGGAACATATCATCCCGGAACGGTTGGCAGTGGCTTCGGGGTCATGATCCTGAAATACGAGAAAAGGCTGTGGTAATACTTTTTGCTTCAAAAGCCGTTTGGACTGCTCCACCAACCGGTGTTCCATAACACCGCCGCCAATTGAGCCGGTGAAACTGTCGTCGGAGGCCACGGCCATCTTAAATCCCTGTTTTCCTGGACTACTGCCTTCGCGACCAATCACGGTCATAAGCATTACCTTTTGCCCTTTCAGTAAAGCGGATTGTATAAATGAAAATGTTTGTTGCATAATTCTTAATTACTCTTGTCCCTTTGACGCTCGTTTGAAGTTGCCTGCCTGTTCAGTCTGCTTTTACTTTTTTTTCCTGTAAAGTCCCATCAGCACTTTTTCTGGCGTGATAGGTGCATCAAAAGCATCAAAATCCGGGTTAAAAGCACGTACTGCATTGCGGATGGCAAAATAAGCACCCAGGCCGTACATCAACGGCGGTTCTCCCACGGCTTTCGATTTCAGGATAGCGAGTTTATGGCCCGCAGCTTTCAGGGGTTTTACCACCAGTACTTTGGGTATCGAATAAATGTCAGGAACTTTGTATGTAGAGAGGCTGTTAGAGAGTAGCCGTCCCGATTTATCGTACGCCAGCTCCTCCATTGTTACGTATCCAATACCCTGTACTACAGCTCCTTCTACCTGACCCGTGTCAATTATTGGATTCATGCTTTTACCAAAATCGTGAATAATTTGCACATCTTCCATTTCGTATGTGCCGCGCAGGCAGTCAACTTTGGTCGTTATGACGGCTGTACCGTAAACATGGTAAGCAAACGGATGTCCTTGTCCTTTTTCATTATCGAAATAAATTTCAGGGGTAGAATAATAACCCGTTTCCGAAAGTTTGATGCGTTGCATATAGGCTTTTGCGACTAAATCATCCCAGGATATATTGGTAGCTTTCCCTGCTGAGAAAACTCTTTCATCTTTAAATTCTATTTCTCTGGTATTGGTTCCGATTTGGTCAGCGGCTACTTTCTTTAACCGTTGTAAAATAGCTTTACAAGCTACTAAAAGAGCCTGTCCGTTAAGATCGGCACCGGCACTTGCTGCTGTGGGTGTTGTGTTCGACACTCTTGTGGTATTGGTGCTTTCCATCTTAATCCGTGTAGTATCAATACCAAATATTTTTGCAGCTACCTGAATCATCTTGGTATTAACGCCTTGTCCCATTTCAATAGCCCCCGTGCTAACCCCCACACTTCCATCGGTGTAAACATGTACAAGAGCACTGGCCTGATTCAGAAAGGTGGCGGTGAATGAAATCCCAAATGTAATGGGCATCAGAGCCATTCCTTTTTTTACAAGCTTGTGTTCTTTGTTGAAGGTTTCTATTTCTTTTTGTTTTTGCGAGATATTAAATTCACGATAGGCAGTGTTCCATGATTTTGTAATATTCACCTGCTTGGCTTTCTGGCCGTAATAAAAAAGGTCGTTCTCTTTTAACAGATTTTTTTTCTGGATAACACTAGGCAGAATTCCAAGTTCGCTGGCTGCTTTGGCGATAGCCGATTCGATGGTAAACATTCCCTGTGGCCCGCCGAAACCACGAAAAGCCGTATTGGGAGGCAGGTTTGTTTTGCAACTAAAGATATGCGCTTTTACATTGGGAATAAAATAGGAATTGGTGGTATGAAACAGTGTCCTGTCGGAGATTGCCGGCGAAAGGTCGTTGACAGCACCCCCGTTTTGATAGTAAGTAACATCATAAGCCAGAATTTTCAAGTCTTCCGACAAGCCAATTTTAAAATCGGAGGAATAAGGATGTCGTTTCCCCGTCATACGCAGGTCATCGTGGCGCGAAAGCACCAGTTTCACCGGTTTATGAACATGGTAACTTGCCAGGGCAGTAAGACAAGCCCATACGGTTGCCTGGTCTTCTTTCCCGCCAAAAGCACCACCCAGCCGGGTTACATCAACCTGAATGTTGTGCATGGATTTTCCCAACACTTTGGCAATGGCACGTTGTACAGCTGTCGGGCTTTGCGTGGAAGAATAAACCATCATGTTGCCGTTTTCCAACGGAAAACAGTATGCGCCCTGCGTTTCGATATACAAATGCTCCTGGCCTCCAATTTCCGTGCTTCCTTCAAAAACATAACGGCAATTATCCCAGTGTTTTTCCGGATTGCCCATGGCAAAAGTCCGGGGCGGAAGTAACAACTGCCCTTTGGCTGCTGCTTCACGCGGATTGGTAATCACCTCCAGCTCTTCATAGTTAACTTTGATTTTTCGGCGTGCTTCGCGGGCAATGGCCTCGTTTTCGGCCACCACAACGGCTATGGGTTCGCCCTGAAAAAAGACCTCATCTTCTGCCAGCAGGGTTTCATCGGGAATAATGCCGCCGATCTGATTCTCGCCGGGGATATCTTTGTAAGTAATAATTCGGACAACACCCGGAAGTTCTTCCGCTCCGGACACATCTAACGATTTAATTTTTGCATGAGCTACAGTCGCATCAAATACAACAGCATGTAATGTGTTTTGTCTTACCGGAATATCGTCGAGGTAAACAGATTTGCCGGTAACATGGCCTTTGGAATCTATATTTTTCATAATGCCATTATTTTTGAGAATAAAACTTCAGGGGTAAACTGTTGCGGGAACATTTCAACGAAATGCGTCAGGAAAAGCTGGCGCAGCAACAAACTTTTATATTCTTTGCTTCCACGAATATCGCTGATGGGAGCAATTTCGGAAAGGAGCACTTCGGTTGCTTCAAAAACCAACTCCGGCGAAAACTTTTTCCCCCGGATGAATTCTACCGTTTTTTCAGCATAAAAAGGCCATGCATATACGCCTCCGGCAGAAAGATATATCGTTTCGACAGTATCACCATTTAGTTGTAACAACATGGCTGAGTTTACACTGGCAATATCCAAATGTTGGCGTTTGCTCACCTTTTCAAAGTTGAAAGCTGCCTTTTCCGGTAACCGGAAGCTGAGAGAGATAATTTTTTCATCCGGACGAAGGACAAATTGTTTGTAGCCTGTGTAGAATTTGCGCAGTGGGATATTCCGTTTTGTGCCGCTGGCTGATTGCATGTGTATTTCTGCGTTCAGCGCGAGAAAGAAAATCACCAAATCGGCAATGGGAGAGGCGTTGACAATATTTCCTGCCACGGTGGCCATGTTCCGAATGGGTTCCGATGAAATAAGTTTGAAATACTCTTTCATTTTAGGAAAATAATGTTGCAAAACAGGATGTTGCATGATTTCGGAAGCAGTAACAGCCCCGCCAATCCGGCAAATATCTTTTTCTATTCCAATGGCATAAGCGTCCGCTTGTACCTTATCTTCCTTCAAAAAATACAAATTAGCAACAGCCAGGGCATCGGCTTGTTGCACAAATAAGTCGGTACCGCCACCAACAGTTTTTCCGACTTTGTCTTCAATTATTTTCACCTTAATTTTTTTAAGCCGGTCGGCTATACTTCGAAAATATTCCGGCAAAAACGCCTCTTTTATCAACCAGTCCAGTGGGTCTTTTTTGTCTTTTTTTGCCAGGACGGCAGCGATGTCTCCGGCAGCATGTTTAATGGAGTTGTATCCCGTGCAGCGACATATATTTCCGCTTATGGCATGGACTACTTTTTCAGGAGTCGATTTTTCCGGTGACAGGCTGTGTGCCGTCAGCGACATGACAAATCCGGGTGTGCAAAATCCGCATTGCGTGGCTGCATTGTCAACCATGGCTTGTTGTACCGGCGACATCTTATCCTTTTGCAACCCTTCGATGGTGACAATGTGTTTTCCCTGTACATTTCCCAGCGGTGTGAGGCAGGAGACAATACTCTTGTAACGAACCTCACCGTTTTCAAGATATCCTTCCAACACGGTACAGGCACCGCAATCCCCTTCACGACATCCGGCTTTGGTGCCCATGAGATGCATTTTGTAGCGGATAAAATCAAGTAAAACCATTCCTGCCGGCTCCTCCGTTTGTATCAGTTGATTGTTTAGAATGAAAGTAATCATACCAGAAATTTTTGTGTTTAATAATCAAAAATACGGAAATTATAGTGTTCAAAATTCAAAAACATGGAAATAACTATAAAGTTTATATTTTTCTCTTGCCCAAAGAAAAAATGCCTAAATAAAATCGAAATTCTGCTCAGCTACTTTCATTCTTTCCTATTTTTGACAGACAAAATAAAATACATGGGACTCACTGTTTTTTCGGATGAATACTATATGAATGAAGCCCTGAAAGAGGCGCGCAAGGCATTCGATGCGGGAGAGGTACCTGTGGGGGCAGTCATTGTCTGCAAAGACCGTATTGTGGCACGGGCACATAACCTCACCGAAACGTTAAACGATGTAACGGCACATGCCGAAATGCAGGCCTTCACTGCTGCTGCCAACTATCTGAACAGTAAATACCTGCGCGATTGTACGCTTTATGTTACACTTGAACCCTGCGTTATGTGTGCCGGTGGTGCTTACTGGACACAGATTGGAAGAATTGTGTATGGTGCCGAAGACGAAAAGCGGGGGTTTTCTTTGTTGGGGAAACCGGTTTTGCATCCTGCAACCCAATTGGAAAAAGGTGTTCTTGCCAAACCATGCAGCCGCCTTATGACAGAATTTTTCCGGAAGAAAAGGGATTGAATCTATTCAAAAAACGGCAATACCGTAGAATGTTTTACCTCATTCAGAACAAATGAACTGCGCATTCGGCCAACCCGTGGCAGCGTGGCAATCTTTTGAGAATAAAAGGTGTTGTAAGCATCCAAATCTTTGACAATCACTTTTAACAGAAAATCGTTTTCTCCCCCCATAAGGTAACATTCCATCACTTCCGGAATTTTCTCCACAGCATCATAAAATTCCTGTATCTGTTCAAAAGCCGTTACTTCCAGCGCTCCCGACAAGAAAATCACCATCGATGGTGAAAGTTTTTTCCTGTCTGCCAGTGCCACATATTTTGTTATGACACCTGCTGCTTCAAGTCGTTTTATGCGTTCGTAAATGGGTGTTTTTGTCATATTCAGGTTGGCTGCAATGGCTTTAATCCCCATGCGGGCATCCTCCTGAAGCAGTTTTAATATTTTCCGATCGGTGGCGTCAATTGTTGTCATGGGAATTTTTCCTTTTTTGTTTGAGAAATAAAACAGGTTATACAATAATTTCCTTTTTATTGCAAAGATACAGGAATAATTTCTTAATTTTAAAGTATTACAACACATAATTAAGCTATAATGTACTTTTGCAGAAAAATATAGAAGATTATGGTACTGTTAGATAAACCTTTCGTTTCCGATTTTTTACAAAAGACGCTGGAGAAAAACAGCTATCCCGTTATTGACACCCACCTGCCGGCAGATTTGGTTTCGACCAAAGCTCTCAGGCTCATTTCTGAAAAAGAGGCTGTTTTGTTGAAAAAAGCAGATGACGACCTGTTGATTTATTCCAATTCGGAAAACTCCATTGCCTGGATTGAAAAAAACCTGCCTTTCTCTACGCTGCCTGAGAAAATCAGGCTGTTCAAGAACAAGGTAACGTTTCGTGAACGCATACGGGATATGTATCCTGATTATTATTTCAAAGGTGTTCCGTTTGCCAAACTGGGAAACCTCGACATTAATAAAATTCCCGTTCCGTTTATCATCAAACCGGCCGTGGGCTTTTTTAGTATGGGAGTTTACAAAGTGGATCAGCGTGAAGAATGGCCTGAAACGCTGAAAAGTATCCGGAAAGAGGTGCTGGAAAACCAACAAGCTTATCCCAAAGAGGTCATCAATACCACCGATTTTATTATCGAAGAGCTGATTGAAGGCGATGAATTTGCCATTGACTGCTATTTTGACAATACAGGTAAACCGGTGATTTTAAATATTATGCAACACATCTTCTCTTCCGGCAAAGATGTAAGCGACCGGCTCTATTTTACTTCCAAAAAAATTATCCGGAAAAACCGGAAAAAAATGGAGGCTTTCCTTTCGGAAATAAGTAACCGGACAGGAGTGAAAAACTTTCCAAGCCATATTGAAGTCCGCATTACAGAGGAAGGAATCATTGTTCCCATCGAAGTGAACCCTATGCGGTTTGGCGGGTGGTGTTCGTCGCCCGACATGGCTTGGTATGCTTTCGGTATCAACGAATATGAATATTTCTTTAACCGCCGCAAACCCGACTGGGATGCCATTCTGGAAAAAGGTAATGACAAAGTTTACGCCATTGTTATTCTTGACAACTCCACGGGAATCGATGGCCGGGATATTGCTGCATTTGATTATGATAAGCTGTTGTCAGACTTCAAACATCCGTTGGACATTCGTAAAGCCAACTACAAAGAGTACCCGCTTTTCGGTTTGCTATTTTGTGAAACTGACAATGAGAAGTCACCGGAAATTAGTCGGATTCTCCGTTCTGACTTACGGGGCTATGTGAAAAGTCGGGTGTTAAAGAATTAAATTGAAGAGTTAAGATGATACCGGAAAAATTTTCCGCAAAAAAGGAAACCCATTGGCCTTCTGTTTCGTAAAAGAAACAAAACGTGAAGTTATGTCTACTAATCTCATTGCTTACTTATCTGAACGTTATGCCGGACAGAAAAAGGAGCCATCGGGAGATGGACCATTTATTACATTGTCCCGGGAGACAGGTTGTAATGCCACTACGCTTGCCATGGAGCTTGTTAAGACTTTCCGTAAAAAAGGGCAGCATTGGCATTTTGTAAATAAAGAAATTCTGGATAAATCAGCCGAAAAATTACATCTCGATCGCCGTAAACTGGAGCATGAATTTATTTTTTCGAAAAGTAACGTGATGGATGATGTCATCAAAGCACTTTCATCGCGTTATTTTAAGAACGACAAGAAAATCAGAGATACCATTTCCGACATTATCCGTTACGAAGCACAAAAGGGGAATACTATAATTGTTGGACGTGCAGGCGTTGTTTCCACAGAAAGTGTTCCCAATGGATTGAATGTTCGGCTGGTGGCACCCCTGGAATGGCGGATAAACAGGCTGAGTCAGCAACGGCTCTTGAATAAAAAAAAGGCGGAACAACATATTCTTGAAAGCGACAGGAAACGCAATTATTTTCTGGAACAATTTTCAGAAACAGATGTTTCTAAAATATACTTTGATCTGGTTATTAATATGGCGGTTTTTTCCCATAAAGAAGTCATCAAAATTATTCTGAATGCCATGGAGATGAAAGGTATTCTCTAAGTTTATTTCCACGCTTTCGCAACGAGACCGGTTCCTGTTTTGTGTGTTTCTTTTAAATCCAGTACATTCAATATCAATACAAACGGAAAAGTCAGCAGGTAATAAAATGGCAGAATGATAAAAAACAGGTAGCTGACGTTAAGCATAATGATAGGATATTTCATACTCAGTTTCCAGCCCAGGTTTCCCGTGTAACCATATTGATAATAAACTTTTGTTTTTGAAAACCCGGCAGCTTTCATTTTGTCTGTAATTTCCTGAATACCGTAGCCATCGCGCACATGTTCATCGATAAAAGAGTGTTCTCCGCCCTCTTCATGGTCGTGGTGATGCACATCGGAGCCACCCTGATCGGAGGGGGTTGAGATCAGCAACATGCCGCCATTTTTCAGCGATTGGTAAAAGTTCCGAAGAACCTTTTCATCTTCTTCTATGTGTTCCATCACATCCACGCACAATACCAAATCGTAAGTCTCTTTTTCGGCAAAAGCAGTGAGGTCGGCTTTTGCAAAAGTTGTATTTTTCAGTCCGATTTTTTGGAAAAATGCATTACAGTCGGCAATTTGTTCCGGTTTAACATCCACGCCTTTTATCGTCCAGTCTTTGTGACGCCGGGCCATGTAATAATCGTATTGTCCGAAACCGGAACCGGCATCGAGAACTGTTAACGGTGTTTTACTTTCTTTTTCAAGCTGCCGGAGTGCTTTGCGGACATGCCACGAACGCAGCAGCAGCAAATCAAGCAAGCGGTAAAAGAGTTTTCGAAAAGCAGGAGTTTGGTTGAAAAACACACCCAGCTTTCTTTTTATGGGATCGTATTGCATAAAGATTCGGTGTTAAATTATTGGTCGTCTTTCAACAAATCATCGATACGGTCGATGTAGTCTAACGAGTCATCTTCAAAAAATTGCAAGTCGGGTACTACCCGCAACTGGTGGCGGATACGTGCGCCCAGCTTACCGCGAATTTCTTTTGTGTGTTTTGCAATTTTCTTCATGAGAACCGCCTTGTCATCCACGGCAAAAAGACTCAGATAGACTCTTGCAAGGCTCAAATCGGGTGTTACATAAATTTTGGTAACAGTAACCATAGCGTGTTGGGTAACGTGTCCCATCTCCCGTTGAAAAATCTCTCCAATGTCACGTTGCAGCAGTTTTTGAATGCGTTCTTGTCGTTTACTTTCCATGGGGCAAATTTAAACTCTTTTGCGGAAATGAGAGCCGGACGAATTTTGTTGGTTAAATATTATTTTGAGATGCCGGATATTGGCTTTCAGATTTTTCTTTGAAGATGTTTTAGACTTGTGATGCTTTTCCGGTTGTCAGCTTGTCTTTCGGTATTTTAGTATGGAAAATGAAAGCATGGCCCCGGCATATCCTGCCAGTATGAAAAAATCTTTATGAATATCTGCAAAAGTAGATCCTTTGAGCATGATCATCCGGTTGATTTTGATAAAATAGGCCAGTGGGTTAGCCAGATTCAGCTTCTGTGCCCACAAAGGCATGCTTTCAACCGGAGTAAACAAACCACTCATCAAAATGAAGATCATCAGGATAAACCAGGAAATAAACATGGCTTGTTGCATGGTCTCCGTCAGCGTAGAAACAAACAGGCCCAGTGCCAGTACCAAAACGAGATATACGGAAGCGACAAACAAGAGTAGCAAAGGATTTCCTACAATAATAATCCCAAACCAGAACCTTGCCAGCAACAGTCCGATAATGAGGTCGACCATGGCAATAATCCAGAAGGGAATAAGTTTACCCGCAATAAATTCTATCTTTTTAATGGGGGTAACATTCAACTGTTCAATCGTTCCCAGCTCTTTTTCTTTCGCAATGTTCATGGAAGAAAGAAACATAGCAATAATGGTTACCAGCAATACAAGAATCCCCGGAACCATATAGGTTATGTAATTTAATTCGGGATTGTACCAGAAAGATGAGGAGACTTCCACAGGCATACCGTTAAATTGCAGGGGCAGTTTTTGGATAATAATACTTTTATTAAAACCCTGAATAATGGAAATAGCATAAGCCGACATCAGGCTGGCAGCACTCCCGTTGATGGCATCAGTAATAATTTGAACACTGGCTTTTTTTTCCGTAAAAAGCTTTTTTTCAAAATCAGGTTCAATAATAATTGCCTGATCTGTTTTACCTTCGGCAATCATATTTTCAGCTTGCTTATACGAAGCTTCTTCTCCGAGATATTTATAAAATTTAGAACCTGAAAATTTGTTGATTAAATCCCGCGACTCTGTGGAGTGATCATGGTCAACAACCACCAGCCGGATATTTTTTATCTCGAAAGTAGCGGTATATGACAACACCACCAGCTGTAGGATAGGTATCAGGATGATGATGGGCAACATGGATTTATCTCTGAAAATCTGGATAAATTCTTTTTGTAA
>WFNG01000241.1 GCA_015488735.1 Bacteroidales bacterium
CAGGGGCAGGCAATGACCAAAACAGCAATGGCATTAACAAAAGCGTAAACCAGTGCAGGCTGAGGCCCCAGAAAGTACCAGACAACAAAAGTAAGAATGGCTATGGTTACCACAATTTGTACAAAATATTTGGCCACTTTATCGGCCAGACTTTGGATAGGTGCCTGGGTTCCGCTGGCTTTGTTTACCATTTCTATGATTTGTGCCAGCAAAGTATCGGAACCTACTTTTTCGGCTTTCATTTGAAAGGCTGTTTTTCCGTTAACCGTACCGCCAATCACTTTTTCACCCGCGGATTTTTCCACAGGAATGGATTCACCGGTTATCATGCCTTCATCAATAATGGCGTTCCCGTTAGAAATAGTACCATCTACCGGAACCTTCTCACCGGGCCGAACCTGTAAAATATCGCCGGAGACAACATCCTCGAGCGGAATCTCCTGTTCTTCTCCGTTACGAATTACACGTGCCACAGGAGGCACAAGATTAAGCAGCGCTTTGATAGCTGTATTGGTCTTGCTGTGCGCCCGTAATTCCAACACCTGTCCCAGCAATACCAATGTCAAAATAAAGGCAGAAGCTTCAAAGTATAAATGCACATATCCCGCAGAATCTTTAAATTCAGCCGGGAAGATACCGGGGAAGAACATTCCTAACACACTGAAGATAAAAGCGGCTCCCACGCCAAGTGAAATAAGTGTCCACATGTTGGGAGTCCATCTTAATACGGAATTCCAACCTCTGACAAAGAAGTCCCAGCCGGCATAAAACACCACCGGAATTGTCAAAGCGAATTCAGCCCAGCGCCAAAAATCTTCAGGAGCCAATTTTTTCAAGTCAATCCAGGGAAGATAAGCCGTCATACTGATAAACAAAACCGGAACAGACAAAGCCAGTGCAATCCAAAAACGTTTGGACATACTCTTGTATGCCGCCTCTTCCGGACTTTCTTCCGCTGACTTTTTGGCCGTTAAACTTACTTCATGAATTAAGTGCATACCACACACAGGGCAATCTCCCGGGTGATCATAGGTTTTGTCACCTTCGCAGCGCATGGGGCAATGGTACTTTTCCCCTGATTTGTGTTCCTGAACAGGTTGTATTGACTTTATTTGCAACTTCTGAGTCTGCTGGCCGGAGTCTTTGACAGTAGAATCCGTCGGCTTCTTTGCCGGATGTTTATGTCCTGCTTTTCCCCCATCGCCGTTTACCGGAACCAAATGCATTCCGCATACCGGGCAGTCATCCGGATGGTCGTAGGTTTTGTCGCCTTCGCAGTGCATGGGGCAGTAATACTTTGTTTTTTCGTTTTTCACTTTAATGTTATTTAGAATATTTTCCTGTCATTATTAATTATTACCAACGCTCTGTGATTCAGGGGGCTTTTCTTTCCCGCATCGGAAACGATGCGGGAAAAGAGAATTGCCATCTGCCTTGTGCTGATTACAAGTTACTCAGAATACGGTTGTATTCCTGTTTTGTAATTTCGCCGCTGGCATATCTTTTAGTCAAAATATCGCGGGCAGATTCCGCACGATAACGATCCGTATTAGGATTCCTCCGAAAGAGAATGAAGAGCAGCGAGACGAGGATGCCGATCATAATCAGACCGCCAATCCACCAGTAACCTGCTGCCCATCCCATGTTTCCAAAATTCATCATGACTTTATTATTTAAATGGTTAGTATTATTTTATGCTTTTTCTTATTTTATAAATTCCTTTTCCGTGCGTCTTGTTTACCCGCAACAGGAAGGCCTTCTGCTACCGTATGTTTTCCTGTTTTCCTTAGCGAGATTTGAAACAAGACCACTAAAAAGTCCGTGAGGACGCTGCGCCGGCAATTCCCGGAAATCGAACGAAGCCCTTGATAAGGCTTCCCTGAGCGAGTCGGGGGATTCCAGTTGCGGGTAGTAATCCACTTCCACAAAGTCTATCCCCAAATGCAATCCCTCAACCCCTTCCATTTGGTTGAGTTCACGGAGAACGCTGTTTTCATATTCTCCGGAAATGATTCTTTCGGATTGAAACCGAATTGATTTTAGATAATTTCTCATGGCTTTAAATTTTCTACAAATGTAGTATGGTGCAAGTTCTTGGCTGTTACACAATTTTCACAAAGAGTTACACGATTTTTTGGCTGGTTTCAGGATGATTAAAAGAGAAACCAGAACTGGAGATAAATTGAATTGTTATCGTGTGCATTCCTGTTAAACCCATCATAATTGTCAGCGGCTCCATTAAATTTATTGTAAGCGGTATAGATAAGTGAAAACTTGGTATTCTCCCATGGTAAATAGTCAACCTGAGCGAGGAATCCACTACTGTTAGGCTTTCCTGTCCTGCTGCCCGAAACAGGATCGGGGGCATATATGATATTGTCCGAGCTGCCTGAATAGTTAAAGTATCCGAGTGTAAATTTGCATCCTTTCCTTAGAAAGATGCTGGCATCTGTTTTGAAGGAATTGATGTTATTTGTGGAAAACTGGCTGTTATTGGCTGCATTGCTGGCATTCAGCTTTTGTTTCTCGGCAACGTAGCTGCTATGAAAAGTGAGTTGTCCTTTTCCAAAAGAATACTCGTACTGAAGGTCGAATCCGATATCGGTATAGTTATCTGTCGCACCGGAAATCCCGGTAGGATAAAAGCTGGATGCCAGGCCAAACGTTCCAACCTCAAGATAACTCTTTCCCCATTGGTTTTGAAGGGCAGCCCGCCAGTACGGGCTTACACCTTTAATGGTCATATTCGATAAATTGTTCGGAGGAATAATCGCTCCAAAAGGTGCTGTCCTGTAAACGCTAAAGGCGAGATAGAAATGATTGTTAATCAACCCGTAAGCACCTGCTCCCAAAACGCCCATAAGGCCTCCTTCGACCATTGTTCCTGCCGACGGCTCAGGCGCGACACCCGAAGTTGAGTAGGGATAGCTCCACGGGGAAGCCGTGTTCCAAACGTCTTCCATCATTGGGCCATTGTTCAGTGTCATCCCATACAAAAAGGGGGCTTTTCCAATTTGGGTCGTGTTGGCATAACGAATATCAACCATATCCAAACCGAAAGTTCCTTCGGTAGCGTCCATGGTAAGCTGAATGAAAGAGCCCATGTGGGGAGTAATCTGGCCACCATAATAAAGGCTCATGGCCTGTGGAAACTCAATATTATTATTTTGTGATCCGGGCAAACTTTTAGAGAGGTGGGTAAAACCCGTTTTAAACATAACCGAAAGTGCTGAAATCCTTAACAGTTTCAGTTTGGTAACCTTTTTCCCCTTTTTAGTCTCAGCAGTTTGATCAATGGTTTTAATATTCGTCATAGTATATCCATTTAACTTAAACTGTCGTCCAAACGAGGTTAGTTCGGGGAAAACAGTGTGGCAGGCAGCACAAGATAAACCAGTCTGCCTCGCAAAACTGGGAATTGCCTCTACAGAAACCGGCGTTGTTATAAAAGCCATAAACAAAAGAACAGCTCCTGCAAAGCCAATACTTTTCTTGCCGGAAAAAGAAATTTCTTTTCTTTTTCCAGGATAATAAAATTTTTTCATCACATTTTGATTTTAGTTAACATTGAATTTATCTTGCCTATTGTATTGTTTTTCAAACTTTTCATCCATTCAGCCCCTGACGTTCAAACCTTTCGCAATAACTGTTTAACTTTTTTTCTTATCATTTTTCCCGGCTGGTGGCCGGAAACATTATCGACACCTTCCCATGCCGCCAGACATCATTCCTCCACGCCTCATCATATGAGAATTACCTTTTTTTGGCTTAACTCCCTGCGCATCACGGAGGGTGGCTTTGCCATAATTATTGCCCCAGGCGTTGAGAATATAATTCACAACAGCAACCGCATCCTGTGCATTGTCAACCTGTGGCGGCATGGATGTAGAATATTTTACGCCGTTAACGGTAATTCCTCCATTTGATCCTTTCATCACCTGCTCAATCAATCGATTTTTAGTAACATTTTTCAGGAAATCAGAACCTTTTAGCGGGGGAAAAGTACCAGCAATGCCCATTCCGTTTAGCTGATGACAGGCTACGCATTTCTGCTGATAAATCTGTAACCCGTTGGAACTGCTTGTAATACTTCCCTCATTTGCGACGGTATTGTCCGTTTTGTTGTTTTTTGATTTATTATGAGACAAATTTCCGCACGATGCCGCGATAAATATCAACAATCCGCTAAAGGCAACAATTAAACTAACTCTTTTCATAATTTTTTTATTTTTGTTACAAATGTAGTCTGAGGCAGGGCGATGGCTGTTACACAATTCATGGAAAGAGTTATATGATTTTTTGGTAAGAACCTTTTATCCGTAAAGCAAAAAAGCCGGGCAAACAGCCCGGCTTTTAAAAAAGAAATCGATTTTTCGAATAGTATTACTTTGCTTCGTAGTAACAACGCTTGGGGGAAACAATTTTCTCTCCGGTTTTCAGAATTTTGATGGCTTTGTCCACTACCTTCTTTTCCATCCCGGCCAATTCGGCAATTTCACCTGCTTTTAAAGGTTTCCCTGCTTTCTTCAGCGTTTCAATGACTGTTTTTTCTATATCCATATCCGTTTAATTTTAAGTTTTAAAATTTACACTTTGCACAAAGGTAACCATATCCTGTTAAATACAACTATTCTGATAGTAATATTTTTAAATATAAGATGGAAGACATCTTTTGTTTAATCACTTTGTGCAAATCAATAGTTTTACAATATCTGAGAAAAGATTATTTTCTTCAACAACATGAAAACCTGATTGTTGTATGTTCTGTTTTGTCTTTCTCACCATACTTGTTCCGATAAGCGGGATGGTCATACCACTCATGGCATAGAGGAAAAGGTTATTGAACGTTGATGAACTTCTCATATGCTCCAGAAAAATGGCTTTCCCGCCGGGCTTTAATACCCGTTTCACCTCTTGAAGTCCTGCCAGGGGATTAGGAACGGTACAGAAGACAAAGGTAGAAACCACAAACTCAAAATAATCGTCAGGAAATCCCAGGTCGGTAACATCCATTTGTAAAAGGCTTACTTCCTTTTCCGGATACGCCTTCGCTTTTTCCGTTGCCTTTTCCAACATCCCCCGGCTAAAATCTATACCGATAACGTTAACGTCTTCCCCATAGTAAGGGAGATTCTTTCCGGTGCCAATACCAACTTCCAAAACAGAAGAGCCTTCAGGAATCAATTTGAACACCATACTCCTCCAACTTCCAAATTTGCGCTTCTCCATGGAGGATTCAAATCCATCATAAAATTTTGAGAACCTATTGTACTTTTTGAATGTTTCCATTTTCTTGTGATTATGCCGGCAGCACTGTGTACTGCCGGCTGAAATTAGCACCTTGTTTACTTACCGAAGGTTTCCCAGCATTTCGTCAAGTTCTTCTTTGGTAATTTCCCCTTTGGCATACCTTCTTTTCAGAATATCCATGGGGGTTTGCTCCGAAAAGCTCCGGCCTGTCGGAGGATAAGGATTGTACGGCCTGTTTACCCAATAAATCAGTAACCAAACAAATAGTCCCATTATTAAAATACCACCAAACCACATAGTTTTCCTTTCCCATCAGCCACTTTTCCATGATTCATCATGGCCAATGTTTTTTTGTTATTATTTTATTTCTCTACAAAAGTAGTCCCTGAAAACACGCCGGCTGTTACACAATCATGGTAAAGAATTATATGATTTTTTGGTTCGTCCCGTATTGAAATGAGGGAGCACATAAAATAACAAAGCCTGCTTTGGAACAATTTCTTGTCCCGAAGCAGGCCTCCGGTAAAACTATGACCGTATATCCACTTACAGCGAGGCTACCACCCTGCTCAGCTTTTCGCTGATCTCCTGAGCGATTTTCTTCATTTCTTCGTTTTCCACAGCAGCCATGGCAGCAACGGGGTTGATGGAGCTGACTTCAATTTTTCCGTCTTTTTCCTGAACGATAAAATTACAGGGGAGAACTGTCCCGATTTTGTCATCGGCGGTAAGCGATTTCAGCGCATAAGGCGGATTACAGGCTTCCAGAACACGGTATTTTCTGAAGTCTATATCCAGTTTTTCTTTTAATGTTTTCTGAAAATCAATTTCGGCAACGACGCCGAAACCTTCTTTTTTCAGGGCTTCTTTTGTGCTTTCAATGGCTTCTTCAAAAGAACCTTTTTCCAGTGTTTTTGTGAAATAGTAACTCATGACTTTTATTTTTTAATATTGATGAATACTTTTTAAATAGGATACAAAAATAGACCACCGAAAGAAGCCGCATGTTACATAATTTTGATTAAAACTTACAGGTTTTCATAAATATGAAGGCGGGTAATAGCCATGTTCAGCGAAAGGATTGCAACAAAATAATGGTTCAAAATCGTTTCCAGGATTGCCGGCCAGCATATCCGTACTGTATCTGTGTATGGGCAGCCCGGCACATTTGGTTGCCCCATCAAGATTATATTCGGCAAAAATAGCATAGCCTCCTTTCTTTACCTTGTTCTGCACAAGCCGGAGATGAACAGCAACTGCTTCCTTTATCACCCACCTCACAACTGTCCCCTAGGATTTTAACTTTCATCGTAAATCTTTTTTGATGTTATCAAATTCTTCTTTACTGATTTCTCCGTTGGCATATCTCTTCTTGAGAATGTCAATAGCCGATTCTGCTTGTTCTCCGGAAGAATAGTTTCTGTTTTGAAACCATCCGGGCCTGTAGCCACATCTGCCGAAGACCATAAAAGCAACGACCAGTAAAAACAACAAGGGGAAAACCCACATTCCGCCCATCCAAAATTGATTGCTCCACATAATTTTATATTTTAATTATTTTGTCAGTCCTTCGAGTATCGATACCATTTTTTCAAGCATCTCTTTAGCCAACTTTGCTTTTGCATCGTTGTCTATTTCATCAAAAATCATCCCCATGCATTTGGGCATCATTACGCTGATAAACTGCATTTTGTCTTCTGCAGTCATGGCTGAGAACATTTTGTCCATCATTTTGTCCATCATAGCGGGCAAGTCTTCGGGTTTTATCATTCCGGACATCATTTTGTCCATCATGTCTTTTTTAAAATTCTTCATCTTATTTCTGTTATTGAATGTTATTAATTAGTTCGATATTACTCTTTAACCGGTCTATCAATACTTCGCGGATCAAACCGCAGGCTTTCGTAATTTTTTCGGAGGCAATTCTGTAATAAACATTGACGCCATCCTTTCTTTGCACCAATATCCCGTTAGTAACCATGATGGCGAGGTGCCGGGCAAGTGTCGATTTGCCCACGCCTATTAAATCGGCAATTTCACCAAAGGACAACTCACTTCCTTTAGCTTTCAGGTGCGAAACCGTTTCCAACCTTATGGGATGTGCGAAAGAATTACACATCTCAGCATGGAGTTTAAATAAAATTTTATCTGAATTCATATCTTTCCTATATTTGTTAATTAACGAGTTTGCAAATATACGAATAAAAGAATGAGAAATGAAAAATGGATAAAAAAATATTCGGCGCAAATCCGGACATTCTTTCCTGTATTCCTGAAGCTCCGCTCTTTCGGGTTTGTAATTGGGAGGAGCATAAATTCCTGTGTCGGAAAACATCAATACAGGATTCACATGAAAAAATTAATCAATTACATTTTCTTCTCCTGTACGGATACGAACCGCCCTTTCAACCCCGGAGACAAATATCCATCCGTCGCCGCTCCGGCCGGTATAGCCGTATTTTTTAATTACCTCAACCAGTTTGTCTTTTTGGTCATCATTACAGATCAATTCGATCTTAACAACGGTAGAATATTTCTGTACCAAATCGATGGAGTAGCTGAAAGATTCCTGATCGGCCCATTGCGACAACGCATTGGCATCCAGCACCGTCATCCCGGTAACGCCGGCCATTTCCAGTTTACGGAGAACGATTTCAGCTTGTTCTTTTCTAATGTAAGCCTTGATTTCTTTCATGGTTTTAGTTTTTAAAGTTTAAAATACAGGGAGGAGAGGTTTTCTCTCCTCCCTGGGGAACAAATTTATCCCTGAGTCAATTCTTTGCTTTCGCTGATCGGTTTGTGGTCATCATTCTTGAGATTTCTCATCTTAAGGGCATAGAATATGGCGGGGAAGATAGTTAGTACAAGTATCATGGTAGTAAAAATACCACCGACCATGGGCGCCGCAATCCGTTTCATTACATCGCTGCCGGTACTATGACCAATTAAAATGGGCAACAATCCGAAGAAGAGTACCATCACAGTCATCATGGTAGGACGAATACGTTGAACCGCACCAGCGAAAATAGCTTTCCGCAAATCATTCAAAGAATTCATTTTACCCTGTTTCACCGCATTTTCATAGGCAAGATCAAGATACAGGAACATCACTACTGCAATTTCGGCACTCACACCAAGCAGTGCAATTACCCCAACCCATACGGCCACACTGGTATTATAGCCTGCAAAATAGAGGTACCAGATAGCTCCGACCATAGAAAACGGAAGAGACAACATAATAATACTGGTTTTGGCAAACGACTTGGTATTAAAGTAAAGCAATAGGAACACCAGTAGTAAAGTGAGCGGAATAACCAGTGCCAGGGTTTTGGCGGCACGTTGCATATACTCATACTGCCCGCTCCACACCAACGAGTATCCCGGGGGCAATTTAATCTTCGCATTCACTGCTTTTTGTGCCCTTTTAACGTACGAGCCAACATCGGTGTTCTCAATGTCCACATATACCCAGGCATTAGGCCGGGCCTGTTCAGATTTAATTACAGGTGGTCCCTTTTTCACCACAATTTCCCCTAACTGATCTAATGGGATGTTTCCACCGTGGGGCAAGGGAACTAATACGCGTTTCAGGGCCGGGATATTTTCGCGGTAGTCACGTTGGTAACGCAGGTTGACCGGATAGCGTTCCAGCCCTTCCACAGTTTTGGTAATGTTCATGCCCCCCACGGCCGACATAAACACATCCTGTACGGCACCAATAGTAAGTCCATAGCGGGCTATGGCATCCCTGTTAATATTAAAATCGACATAATTGCCGCCTTCGGAGCGTTCGGCAAAAACAGAACGGGTTCCCCGAACCTTTTTGATTACTCTTTCGATTTCTTTCCCAATCCGTTGAAGTACTTTCAGGTCAGGTCCGCCAATCTTAATGCCCACAGGGGTCTTAATACCGGTAGAAAGCATATCGACCCTGGTTTTAATAGGCATGGTCCAGGCATTGGTCAACCCGGGAATTTTAATGGCAGCATTCATTTTATCGATCAGTTTTTTAGGAGTCATGCCTTTGGGCCATTCACTTTGCGGCTTCAGCCGGATAGTGGTTTCAATCATAGAGAGCGGGGCCGGGTCGGTGGCCGTTTCGGCACGTCCAACCTTACCAAGTACAGACTCCACCTCGGGGAAGGTCTTGATAATCTTGTCGGTTTGCTGCAACAACTCGCGCGCTTTCGTAATAGAGATACCCGGCAAGGTAGTAGGCATATAAACCAGGTCGCCCTCATAAAGCGGGGGCATAAACTCTGAACCCAGCTTTTTGAAAGGGAACCATGTCCCGGCCAGCACCAAAGCCGCAAGGGTAATGACCAGCCATCTTCTCTTCACAACAAAATCAACTACGGGATGGTATGTATTCATAAGAAACCGGGTAATCGGATTGTCCTCTTCCTTTTTCATCTTTCCTCGGATAAAAAAGCCCATGAGAACAGGGACAAGGGTGATGGCCAAAATGGCACCAATAGCCATAGAATACGATTTGGTATAAGCCAGTGGTTTAAACAAACGCCCGGCCTGCTGTTCCAGGGCAAAAACCGGTAAAAACGAAACCACGATAACCAGCAGGGAGAAGAAAATGGGAGGACCTACCTCTTTTGCAGCTTCCATAATAACAGCCCAGTGTGGCTTTTGCTCGTTTTTCGGTTTAAGCTGATTATGTAACACATGCGATTGTGCGTTCTCCACCATGATAATGGCAGCATCCGACATAGCACCAATGGCAATAGCAATGCCACCCAGTGACATAATATTGGCATTGATGCCCTGCAGATGCATAATAAGCAGAGCACCCAATGCAGCTATGGGAAGTGTAAAAACAGCCACCAGTGAGCTACGTAAATTGAGGAGGAAAATAAGAATGATAAGAGAGACAACAACCATTTCTTCAAGTAGTTTGTCTTTCAGGTTGTCGATAGCCCTGTCAATCAGACCTGACCGGTCATAAGCCGTTAATATCTGTACGTCGGGTGG
>WFNG01000242.1 GCA_015488735.1 Bacteroidales bacterium
GTCCTGTAAGGGATGAAAACATTTTCATAAACATTAACTCTCCGGAGGAATACCAAAAATATTTTGGAAAAGCAGGGCAATAAATTTCCGCTTTAATATTGCCAGAGGTATTGCTCAAAATTAAACATCTGCCTTTTGATCCGGTTTGACTCCCTGATGGCATTCACACCGGTAGCGTAAGCGTTTATACGGCGGTCATACATGTTTTGCTCCTTATAGATATAACTTTCAAAAAGGCGCTTTATAAAAATATCGTCATAGCTAAGCCGGGCAGCAGAATTTGCCGGGTTAAAAGCGAGGGCACGTGCCAGAACTTTCCGGGCATCAGCATACGAAACCCAAAACAGGGGGACAGGAACCTGCTGACCGCCGCGTTCTTTCAACATTACCGGACAAAAAGCTTCGATGCGCACCAGCATTTCAGAAAGTTTGGAATCGAAATACCAATCTTCTTTCAGGCGCAGACGCATAACCTGTGTAGGGTCGAAAGAAGAGATAATAACAGTATCGTACTCATCGTAAGGCGGATATGGCCTTCTTAAAGTTTTGTGTATCGTATCTGTCTGGCGCGAAATAATTTCGTTATACGTAATAGGAACCAGTAATTCATCCGTGGACGAAAGATCATAAGCCGTAATCTTCCCCTGTTTCAAGGCATCCATAATCACTGTAATAAACGATTTCCTGTTTTGTTGTGGTACCGTGGGGAAGTAAAAAACATTGTTCATTTTCTGACGAAAATCTATTTCGCGCCAGATTCTCTTCGACCACATAATGTCTGCTTTACGAACGCTGGGTAAGGGCATAGGAACCCTGTTTATCACGCCCTGATTCTGATACAAACCATCTGTTGGTGCGTTAGCCGTGATTTGTCCCATCATAAAAGCCGGACTTAAAAGCAGCCCTGTTAGCAGGATGGATAGAATTAATTTTTTCATAGCCTTTATTTTATTTCTAAACTTATGGGATTCAGTGTTCTAATAGATCCATCAGGCCCTACAGCCTGAATATTCTCAAAGAAAAATTTTTGTTTGTGCCTTCCATTGCGAATCATTTTTAAAGCTCCCGGGGTAAACACATTTCCCTTTATATTTTGTTGAAGCCAGTCGCCATTAATAAGTGTGGCAAAACTGTATGAAATAACCTTAAAATAGTAATTATCAAATAAAAAGTCTTTCATATTCGGAATGATGGCCCTGGCTGCAAGTAATGTATTTTTGCCAATCAGGCCGTTGGTCTGACCAGCAATTTCTGCTGTGGGACTGGGAACGCGTTTTACACGAAATTCGGACTTTCCCAGCAGCATATTCTTACCATTAATTACAGCTGAAGCCGTAATATATACTTTATTTCCCGGAACAGGTTTCTTAAGCAGAGCGATCCAGTTGCGGCCTTTCTTAAAAAGTTTTCCTGAAGAAATACGGGGATGAATCTGGCTGCTGCTAAATCCGGGAGCAGTAATTGACACCGGATTTTCCACACCAAGATAAAAAACATTCATTCTGAGAGGTGCTACTGTAAGTGATGGTGGTGCCACCAGATATTTTCCGGTAAAACTATACTTCACTTTGCGGTTGGTTGCCGGATTAATCATCTCCACAATACCTGCATATTTGTGAACGCCTGCTTTGTTGGCCGGAAGCTTGATTTGTACCACACCGCTTTTCCCCTTAACCAGCTGTGCCCTGTTGATATTTTTGTTTGTGATAGAATCTGCACCGTTCAAAATCCGCACATTGGGTTTTGTTTTCGTATCATAAGCCGCTACCAAAACTTCTGCTTTATAAGTGTTACCCTGTAAAACATAGGTACTGTTAGGGATTACTTTTGCTTCCACATGGTCAAACTTATAATCCTTTTCGGTAATGGAAGAAAACAAATAATTCAAAGCATCGAATTCGGACATCTTCACCTCGGAAATAATTTTATTTACCAATGTTATGTCCGCAGCAAGAATTGTATAATAAAAATTATGGTTTTCCCAATCCTGCCTCTGCCGGTCGGCATTGTAGTAAATAATTTTATGCTTACCCCGGTAATTTGTTACTAAACCTACTTTGGCGGTACTATCCGGAAGGTTCATAACTTTTATGATACTATCACGGTAAACAGTCATCTTCTTGCTCAACCGATAAGCCTCTCCTTTTTTGGTGTTTCCCTGGCCAATCAGGTAATTGGTTACATCGTTATAACGATCTTTGGTAGGAACAATGTTTAAATTGAGTTCTTTTATCTTTTTCATCTCTTCAGGATGATACGGATCGGGAACCAATGTATCAAAATAATAATGCGACACAACATAGGCGGAGTCTTTCCTTTCGGAGACCTCTACCAGTTTCAGTTTAAGGTGTTGTAAATACTGAGTCATTGAATTTGACTCTTTTTTTACCACCTGTGCCTTTTCCCAAAAGGGGCCAACTTTCTCCTGATTCAGCTGATATTGCATATTAAAACGGTTATAAGTAGCCGCTATTTTAGAGCTCAGGCTTGTATTGGTATTTTCCACATTTTGGTTTACCACCAAAAAAGCATCCAACACCTGTTTTGATACATTTAGTGCCAGCAGGGCATAAAGCACCAAATACATCATAGCAATCATTTTTTGCCGTGGGGTTTCTTTATATCCGGCCATTTACATCTCTTTTTTTATTTTGCATTCGGATAAATTCATAAGGCTTAGCTCTGTATATTCATGGCTGTAAGCATATTTCCATATACTTTATTCAATGATTCCATACGTTTGGTAAGCAACTGCATCTGCTCAACAAAAATTCCGGTTTGCGAAGCCGATTTATCCAACGATTCCAGTAGTTCGCCTACAGTATTCTGTAATTTACCCGAGCTTTCCACTGATTTCTGTGAATCCCGAAGCTGTGCTTCATAAATCACATTCAGAGAAGCCAGATTCTCAGCAATTTTCCGTATCTGGAGGTTATATTCGTCACCACTAACGGTGGTAAAATCAAGGGCCTCCACTGATTTAGCCAGAGAAGAAGCTGATTTTTCATAGTTTTCTGCCAGGCTTCTTGCTGATACAGAAGCCTGCTTCACTGTCCCCACAAACTCTTCTGTAGAATCCATGTTTCCTTTTAGGATATCGGCAGCCTGCACGTAAGCATTGGAAAGAATATAGGCGTTTTCGTTAACCATTTTCATATTCTCTGCATAACTTCCGGAAGCTTTTACATCTTCATCCAGTAGTTGACCGAGGCGCTGAGCCGACTGTCCTGCAGTACTCAAATTTTTTGAAAATTCCTCTGAGACAACAGCTGCATCGGTAACATCTGCAATTTTAACCGCGTTTTCCGATAACTTTTCCAAACCGGATCCCAGTCGTTCGATAACTTTCTGATCAATATTTGCTTTTTCAAGCATATCGTCCAGCTGCCTGGCAGACGAACGGTTTTTTTTAGGTATTTCTTTACCTTTCACAGGATGGTACATTCCGGCCAGTTCAGGATAAACCATGCTCCAGTCGGGTTCCACATGCGGATCTTCAAAAGCTGACAAAGCAAAAATCAGCGCTTCGGTACCCAGACCGACAGCCAGCATAAAATCAGCACCACCATAATGGTTTATTTTAAAAAGGGCTCCAATAAGCACGACAGAAGCGCCCAGCCCGTAAACTTTTGCCATCATATTACGATAGCCTCTTGATTTGTTAAAATCGAAAAATCCCATATCCCCGTTGTATTTGTTTCTGTTATTATTTTTAATTAATGATAAACTCTTGAGGCATGGCCAACATTATCGCCCGCGTTTCTACCCAGATAAGGCTGAATACACCGAAACCCGATATATGATTTAGCCGTGTCCTGATACTCATAAGCACGGGTTGTAACCCGAAGATAATAAGCAATATCTTTCCATGACCCGCCGCGGATAACTTTTCGTTTCATGGCAGGCGGATCGCTTTTTTTTGCGTTGTAAGTATAATCAGGATTCATATCCCAGGAAATGTTGTAGGAAGAGGGGTCGTATGCACTGTTGGTCCATTCGGAAACATTTCCGGCCATATCGTACAGGTCGAAGCCGTTGGGAGGATAATGTCCGACAACTACTGTACGCAAACCACCGTCAGCAATATAATTTCCACGTAATGGCTTAAAATTAGCCAAAAAGCAGCCTTTAGCATTGCGTGTATAAGGGCCTCCCCACGGATAGGGATTCAGCTGGTTTCCGCCTCTGGCAGCCCATTCCCATTCAGCTTCGGAAGGAAGGCGGAATTCAGACAACATAACCCCTCCTTTTCTTCTCGCCAAAGCATTGTTAAGCAGCTGAGTGCGCCATACACAAAAAGCACGTGCCTGGTTCCAGTTCACACCCACAACAGGATAATGATCGTATGCCGGATGAGAGAAATACTTTTCTGTAAGCGGATCATTAAAAGAATAGGTAAAATCAGCTATCCAGCACAACGTGTCGGGATAGACATTAATGGTTTCATTGTGCACGTAAACAGAACGGTCGTGCGGGCGTACATTTCCCCTGTTTGCCTGTGTTCTCTGACGGAGGTTATCCATGGCTGCCGCATGCAAATCAACCCAATAATAGGAGTAAATCAGTTTCCGGCTGTCAATTTCTTTATGGCGGAAGAAGCGCTCGTTTTCAGGAAGATACATTGCATTCAATGCATCGCGAACATCCTGATCCTGACTGTTCCAGTCGATTTTGGTTTTCCAGTTAAGCAAAGGGGGGTCGTAAGTTTCTCCGGTTTTAGGATTCTCTTCAATGAGATAATCATCCGGACGCACATCGCCAAGAATAGTCCGGGCAATAGAATCACGCACCCAGTCGACAAACTGCCGGTACTCATCATTGGTAATTTCCGTTTGATCCATATAAAACCCGCTAACAGAAACTGTTTTTGGTTGAATCAAATGGCTGTGCGTAATATCTTCATCACCAGCTCCCATAGTAAAACTTCCCTGCGGGACAAAAACCATTCCATAAGGATGTGGTTGATAAAATGGTTTTGCGTTAGGTCGGGTTCCTACCAACTCACCGGTATCTGAATTACTGCAGCCCGTAAAGATAAAAACTGCAAACAAATATAAATACCACCTTTTTTTCATTCTTCTTCTTATTTAGTATCTTTTATAACTTCTTAAGTATCCATTTATTTTTAACCTCAGATATTATAAGAAACGTGTGTTCTTATAACTTGTTTTGTTTTTATTCACCTTTATTTTAAAGCAATACCCGAGTGTAATTTCGTGGCTGCCGGGAATACCCATCGAAAGCGTTGAAATGTCGTAGGAATAGCCAAAACGGAATCCCTGAAAGTTAACCCCGACCATAAATCCAATTGATTCCTGAAACCGATAGTTCACACCACCCCAGAACTTGCTTTTGTAATTAACGATGGCAGAAATATTATATTGTGTAGAAACCACATCAGACTGTATCAACAAAGAGGGAACAAGTTTAAATTGAGGATGACCAGGCAGCGTGTATGAATAACCTGCCGCAAGATAAAAAGTACGGTCGGTTTGATAACGAATTGTTGTTCCCGATGTACTCAGATTTTTACTTCTCGACTCAAGAATATTGGTAACCGACAACCCCACATAATAATTACTGTTACTTTTAAAGAAAAATCCAAGGTTTCCGTCAAAAATCATAGCACCGGTTTTTGCGCTGAGTAAAGCCGGATCGTTGGGCTGTAATGGATGGAATTTGGAAAAATCTATGCTGCGGTTAACAAGGTTTATCCCAACACCCATCCCCAAAATCCCGTCAAAAACGGGAAGATGATAGGAATATGCAAGGCGAATGCCCACATTGGCTTCAAAACCCAGTTTATCCTGAATGATTGCGCCTCCAACACCCCCGTGAATAACTTTTACCGGAGCATCGGCATTGATAAGAAAGTCCTGTGGGGCAATTTTGTTACCCTGGGCATCCTTAAAACCTGCCCATTGCTGCCGGGCAAGGGCATTTACACAAATGCCTTCTCCCATACCGGCATACCCGGCATTAATAAACATGTAAGCAGAACTGTATTGCGTAAAAGCCGGCGACTGCTGGCCATACGACGACATTGCAATAAGCATTGCAATGCTTAGATACAGATACTTTTCGAGCTTTGAAAACATGAATACTTTGGCCATAGTTTAAGAAGGCTAAAATAGAAAATTTATTCTTAGTATCTCTTTTCA
>WFNG01000243.1 GCA_015488735.1 Bacteroidales bacterium
CATTTGAGAAAAAGTTTTTGTAATATAGTCTCAGAAGAAGTCTATTGTGTTGAAATATTTTCTACAAAAAACAAGAACACAGGTAGGGGTGTTTTATGGGAAATGCGTCTGTTTTATTGTTAATCCATAAAAATTTAATTCTATGAAAAAAATTTACAGTGTGTTTTTATTGACATTGCTTGTTGCTGTTTCGCAAATGGCCTCGGGTATGTCGGTATTATTAGTAAACGACAATGGCTATAAACCTGACAGGGTTCAGGTGATTGAAAAGGCCATTAAAGATGCGGGTTATACTTATACCCTTTACGATGCCCCTACCGAAGGAAAAGCCCCTTCAGCGGATTTTATGAAATCGTTCGATGTGGTTATTTGGTACACTGGGAATGACGGTGCCGGACTATATTTCTGGAATGGTAATGACACAGACAACAAAGCTATTGAATCCTATATTGACAATGGCGGAATGTTTTGGGTACAAGGTCTCGATTTTTTGTATGACCGGTATAAAAAAACAGATACTACCTTTCAATCAGGTGATTTTGTATGGGATTATCTAGGCATTAAAGAATATTATGGCCAGTCTCACAAAGATGATGGAGTTTATTCTGATGGTGTTCCTGAACTGGATACTGTTGGTGGGAATGGTATTTTTACTTTATCACCGCTAAAATGGACTACATCTACCATGTGGTATGTAGATGCCTTGCTTCCTACTTCCAATGCAAAACCAGTTTACCGGATGGGGCCGAAAGACTATGATTTATCGGCTTATTATTCCGGTATTTATAATGTAAAGGGTAAAGGAAAAGTATTAAGCTTTACTTTTGAAACAGCCCGGATTGATACACCTGAACATACTGCCGAGCTTTTTAAACAAGGGTTGGATTATTTTAAACAATTTGCAACCTCTGCTGTTATGGTAAAGAGTATTACGATCAATACTCCGGGTGGTGTAAAAAGCATTGATACAAACAAAGGTTCCCTACAATGTTCTGCGGATATTTTACCCCAGGATGCTACAAATAAAACTTTAAGCTGGAAGATAGTTTCGGCTACAGCCACCGCCAGTATAGACCAAACAGGATTATTGAAAGCCAGTGGAGGGCCTACCGGAAACGGAACAGTTTGGGTAAAAGCATCTGCAATAGATGGCAGCGGAGTTGCTGACTCTGTCCAAATAACAATCACGAACCAGGGGGAACCGGGCGCTTATTATGTGCTTTTGGTCAATGATGATAATAATACATCACATGGTGGTACCATACGATATCAGGTGGTGGACACAGCCATTACCCATGCGGGTTATCCGGTGGATGTTTACAATACGGTAACCACTGATACTTTTCCTGATTATAATATCCTAAAGAATTACAAATTTGTGGTGTGGTACACCGGAAACGATGGTGTTAACCTGAAACTTTGGGATGTGAGCGACTCTTCCAATATTCAATTTAATGCCCCGCTAAAACAATATATTGATAATGGCGGCGTAGTATGGTTGCAAGGTCTTGATTTCCTATACGATATCTATGGGGGTAAATACACAGGAATTTTGGATAACGGCGATTCATGTATTGCCAAGTTCCAGTCCGGTGATTTTCTTTATGATTACACAGGGCTGAAAGCCTATGTGGCTCAGTCACATAAAAATGATGCTGGGACGGGTGTTGAGCAGCTTGATGTAGTAGCCAACAATGGTATTTGTACCCTTACTCCTGTGAAATGGAAATACTCTACAATGTATTACGTCGATGCTTTAGAAATTTCGCCTGATGCACAAGGTATTTATACTATGGGGCCTTCGGGTTATGTGTTTGACAAGTATTATGCCATGATGGCCAATAAAGTAGGACAAAGAAATGTAATAACATCAACCTTTGAAACGGCGCGTATTGATACGCAGGACAATACGGATGAGCTGTTTAAAGAAGTGCTGGATTATTATAAAAATAATGTAAATAGTGTAAATGCTCATGCCAAGGAAAGCATTCATAATCGTGTTTATCCTAATCCGGTACATAATAAGGCTCATATAATTTATACATTAAAAAATAGTGTAGATGTATCTATTAGAATAGTTGATATTACCGGAAAAGTAATTTTTAACAGTTCCATGGGCAACCAGTATGCGGGTCAGCATAGTTTTAATTTTTCGGTGGGTAGCCTTGGGTTGAATAATGGTGTTTATTTTTATACGATCATTACAAATAGCCAGTTTCATACAGGGAAAATAGTTGTAAATAAATAAATTGAATGGAAATATCATGAGAGAAGATAATTCAAGCGATAATTTTGAAAATCTTTTCTCATGGTTATGTTTCCTAAAGTCGGAACGAATAGTCTGTAACTGAATGAATGATGAGAAGATATTCTATTTTATTGGTTGTGATTTTAATGTTTTTCGGAATAATGGATTCCTTTTCCCAAATTACGGAAAAGAATATTGACCGGAAAACATCAGCCATTGCTGAATTGTTTTTAAAACAGAATGCATCTAAAAAAAATTATTCAATATTGAAAATTGAAAAACAGGAATTGATAAATCATGCCTGGGTTTACCTTGTTCGTTTAAAACCAACCGGCTTTATCATTATTTCACCCGCTTCAGTAAGTCCTATTTTGGCTTATTCATTTAAAAATGATTACAGTATTTTACCGGAAGAGCAACATGTATTAGATATCTTATTACATGGAATTTTCATGCAAAAGTCAGTGTCGGGTCAGTTGAAAATGGAAGAGACTGGAAAATCTGTTGGGCCTTTTATCCATGCGTTGTGGGGACAGGTAAATTGTTATGATAACAATAACAACCTTGTAAATGTTACAAATTACTATACTCCGCATCATTATGCAGCTGGTTGCGTTGCCATTTCTTTAAGTCTGGTATTACATTTTTACCGATGGCCAGTAAATGGTACCGGCTCATACCAATATACTGATAATTATGGAAGTAGTACCGGAACATATTCAGCCAATTTTGAAAACACTTATTATCAGTGGGATAACATGTTGGATAGATATAAAAACCGATCTTCTACTATTTTGCAACGAGAGGCTGCAGGGAAACTTGCTTATGACGCTGCAGTTGCACTAAAAACTGATTTTGAGCATAATGGTTCTACTTCAAATGTAAATAGAATTCCTTCTGCCGGAGAAAAATTTTTCCGATATAGCGGTATGGAAAGAGCACCTTCTTCCAAGGTGTTTTGGTCCATGCTCGATACAAATATGGTTTATGGCATTCCTGTTATTTTTGCTGTAAAGTCTTCCAGTGGAGCAGGTCACGCCATTGTTTGTGACGGCCTTAATATTGATGAGGCAGGGGATTATTATTATCATCTGAACATGGGATGGTGGGGCTCCTCCAATGGCTGGTATAGAATACGTGGTAATTGGAATGCCGGTGGATATACTTCTGTTACCGATGGTATTTTTTATTTGTTGCCTTTACCGCAACTGCTTACTCCTAATGTTAAGGATGGACAGAAACAAGTAACTGTAGCCTGGCGTTTCCCTGAAAAGGCAAATGCACAGGCTTTTGAGCTCCAGCAAAAAATAGGAGATGGTAGTTGGGTAACGATGAGTAACACTATTAAAGATACCACTTTTGTGACAGACGTTAAGGATAATGAGAAACAGTATTTTCGTGTCAGAGCAAAAGTTGCAGGTAGATGGCCTTATGATAAATGGTCAAATACCAAAATGGTAACCTTGGATGCTACTGGAATTTCAGACAATAATACAAAAGATGGGTTTGTTCTTTATCCTAATCCCGCTTCAGATATAATAAATATAAGATTTGGGGAGTTTGTACCTTCGCAAATGGTTGTTTATAATATTTACGGGCAACAAGTCATGCATTTTCATGATGTACCCAAAGGTACAAGCTTCAATCTGAACATTGAAGCTATACCGGTTGGATTCTATTTTCTGCGTTTGACGGACTATTCAAATCATTCAAAAGTGATAAAATTTTTAAAGCAATAATTTATGTCGCAACCTATTGAAAATATATTGCCAAAGTATTTTGCCGGAGAAGCTACTCAACACGAACAGGAAATGGTAAATCATTGGCATGAAGAAAATCCTGAATTGTTTGTAAGTTACAGTAAGACTTTCCGTGCAGATTTCTTTGAAACGAAGTCGTTTTCAAAAAAGGAGCTACCCTTTGCCGTTAGAGAGAGAACTTTTCAAAAATCTATTTTGCTCAAGATTGCTGCCGTTTTTGCCGGCTTAATGTTGGTAAGTGCCCTCTTGTATTTTTATACACAATCGTTGGATATTCATTATTTGAACACAACTTCCATGGTACAACATATTATTCTACCTGATGGATCTGAAGTTTTTCTTGATAAACATGCTGCTCTGCAATATAAAAAGGATTTTTTCGGAAATTTTAACCGGAAAGTGATTGTGTCGGGAAGGGCGTTTTTTCATGTTTTCAGAGATCCTTCTCATCCTTTTACCGTTCAGGCAGGAATCCTGAATGTGAAGGTTTTGGGAACAAGATTCACCGTAAACAGGATGGCAGTAAAAACCCAGGTTGTGTTGGCACACGGAAAGGTCCTTATTCGTTCAACTAAAATATCGCATGCTGTTATATTACAAAATCCGGGTGATCAGATAATTATACGTAATAACGGCTGCGAAAAGGAGAATAACATTAAAGCTTCGCTGTATGCTTCCTGGATGAATAAAAAGATCTACTTCAACAAGTGTACGGTGAAAGAAGTTGTGGATATGCTTAATGATAGCTATAACCTGAAAATATCTATTCATAATCGGAAATTTTTATCTAAAAAACTTTTTGGATCAGCGCCTTCGGATGATCCAGAACTTATTGTTGAGGCATTGTCTCAGATTCTTCATACTGAAATTCATACCAAATAATTTTAAAATTATAATTCAAATTATATGAGAACAAAATTTTCTACAAATACAATAAGGCTTGCTATGTCTCTTTTGTTGGTAGCTATATTTTTAATACCGATAAAAGCAGGCGCAAAAAATCAAATAAAGGCAACATCCTCTACTCTTAGTGACATGGTGCAATCACTTGAGAACCAGTTTAATGTTTCTATTACTATAGATGCCGCAGCAACCAGTGAAATTATTGTCAGGTCATCCCGTGATATTTTGAAAAGTAAAGATATCGTTCAAGCTCTTGACAAGCTTGTAAGTGGAACTAATTTAAGGTTTAAAAGACTTAGAACCGACTATTTTGTAATTAGTGTTGCCAAAAAGAAGCACAAAGGTGCGGTCGCTGATACGTTGAAAAGTCATCAAAAAATGGCCTCCCGAATAATCTCGGGTACTGTCAGGTTTAAATCCGACGATTCTCCTATCGTTGGAGCTAATGTTTTTATTGTTGGTACCAACAAGGGAACAACTACAGACATTAACGGACACTACAAAATAGCTGTAACCAAAGGAGATCAGCAATTGAGCTTTTCCTATGTGGGAATGCATACCGTTACTGAAAATATTGGTACAAAAAATCATATTGATGTGGTATTGAAATCAGATACTTATGGACTTAACGAGGTTATTATCGCAGGTGTGGCTGCCAAAACACCAAAGAAAAACCTGACTATCAGTGTTACAAAAGTTGGTGCAAAAGAGTTGAATACTGCACCTGCTCCTTCGGTGGTGCAATCTCTTGAAGGAAAAGTTGCGGGGGTTACTGTTGTTCAGGCCAACGGACTTCCGGGAAGCGGTGCAGCTATTCGTCTGCGTGGTTCTACCTCGCTCAATGGTAATCAGTCCCCTCTTATTGTTATGGATGGAAATATTCTGAATACCAATCTTGCTGATATTAATGTAGAAGATGTGGCCTCCGTTGAAGTGGTAAAAGGGGCAGCAGCTTCTGCACTTTACGGCTCACGTGCCGGTAATGGAGTTCTGGTGATAACAACCAAACGCGGGCTTGGTGATAAAATAGGGCAGACACGGGTTAATGTGCGTAGTGAATGGGGATTACAGGAAATTCCCCATTATATTAAGCAGGCTACGCATCATCCTTACCAACTAGCAGATGACTGGCAGGATTACCCTGATTTTACAAAATATAAGGGGGTTACTTATGATAACAAAGGGAATGTGCTTAACGGTAGCCGGATGGTTACCGATTCTGGTTTTGCCGACCAGCCTTATACCCGGATTATTGACCAGCAGAGAGAATTTTATAAAAAAGGTGTTTATTCCAATAATTATATTTCTGTTTCCGGAAACCAAAAAAAAACAAATTTTTTAGTTTCTTACGAACGGAATAAACAAAGTGGAATTATCTTCTCAACCGGAGGATACACAAGAAATAACTTACGTATAAACCTTGACCATCATCTTCTTAAAAACCTCAAAATTTCAACTTCTAATCTGTTCATTTATGCCATTGCTAATAACCCCGGCTCAAACTCAGCTTTTAACAATTTATTGTTTGTTGAACCAGACGTGAATTTAACTGCCCCCAATTCCAATGGGACGCCCTACAAAATAATTCCTGACCCCTGGAGTGTGGCTGAAAACCCACTTTACCCGCTTTATTATAGAAAAAGGACGGCCAAAAGGGTTAGCCTGATTGGAAATGTTATTGGAACATGGTATATCTTTCCGTGGATGTCGGCCAATGCAAAATATACGTACGAATATAGAAACAAATACTGGAACACATTTACACCAAAAGGTTATCTTGCCTCAGGTGGCCAATACATTAAAGGCTCGCTTTTCAAACAAACCTATCAGGCTTTCAACCAGGATTTTCAATTTACCGTTAACATGAACAAACAGTATAAAGACCTTGTAGGGAAATTGAAACTGAGTTATTTATATGAGAATTCCAGCTATAATAATTATTCTGTTTTAGGACAGGATTTTATCGTTGCCGGAGTACCGCAACTGAATAATACTGACCCCACAAAAGCGCAGTTGAACTCTTATGAAGGAAAAATTGTGGCTATTGATTATTTTGGAATTCTTGATTTAACATGGAAAGACCGGTATTTATTTTCCGGGTTATTTCGTATGGATGGTTCTTCTCTTTTTGGTGCCAACGAACGGTGGAATCCTTATTTCCGATTATCTGTGGGATACCGTATCTCGAAAGATGTGCATATTCCAGGCGTTGACCAGCTGAAAATAAGAGCCTCATATGGTACATCGGGCCAACGGCCTGGTTTTTCTTACCAGTACGAAACCTGGAATATTGTTAATGGAGTATTGAAAAAATCAACTTTGGGTAACAAAGATTTGAAGCCTTCAAAAACAGCTGAACTTGAATTTGGATTAGACGTGGATTTTTTAAAGATGTTTTCTTTTGATGCCACATACTCAAAATCAACTACAACAGATGCCTTTGCTTTGGCTCCGTTACCTTCTGATCTGGGATATCCGGCACAGTGGAAGAATGTGGGAACGCTGGCTGCAAATTCTATAGAGGCAAGTTTGAATAGCAGGTTTTTTAATAAAAACAATTTTGGTTGGACTATGAGACTGACATTTAGCCGTATAAGGCAAAAAGTTACAAAGCTTTTAATCCCTGAATATAATACGGGCCCGCGTAGTGCTTTCCTTATTAAAAGCGGTGCTGTTTTTGGCGTGATGTATGGATACACCTGGGTACAGAGTCTCGATGATATGGCTAAACAGCTTCCTGCTGGCAAAACTATTGATGATTACATGATTAACACGGATGGTTATGTTATTTTAAAAGGAACTGAAGGGACAAAACTCGAAAAGCCAATTAAATATGATGCAAACGGAGATGGACTTCCTGATAAGGTGGAGATTGGGAATGGGAATCCCAATTTTAACTTATCTATGACCAATACCTTCAGACTATGGGATTTTACTGTGTATTTCCTGTTTTCCTGGAAAAATGGTGGACAGATTTATGATTATACCCGGCAATATACCTTTCGTGATAATAGGGCTTTCGTAATAGACCAGTCAGGAAAAGCGCCCGGAACAAAAAAGGCTATAAATTATTATCAAACTTTTTACGATGGTACTGGCATAAATTCATATTTTGTTGAAGATGGCTCATTTTTGAAACTTCGCGATTTTTCCATTTTCTATAGTATTAACCACCGCAAATTAAAACATGCCCATTTAGGCTTTCTCCACGGGTTGCGTGTTGGTGTAAGGGCGAGAAATATTTTTACACTGACCAAATATAAAGGATATGACCCGGAAGTTGCGACTGGTGGTGATCTTACAAACTATCCTTTTGATGATTTTGGATATCCAAACTATCGTGTGATTACAGGCTCTGTTTCTTTTACATTTTAAAAATTATATAACCATGAAATATAAAATATTCATATTTTTTATAGTTGCCTGGCTCGGCGTAACTTCCTGTTCAAAAGATCTTAACGTGCCTTATTTAAACAAACCCGACAGGGAAAAAGCTTTGTCTAATCCGGATGATGTGTACAATATTGCCAAAAGTTCATTTTATAACTGGTATATGGCAATCTCCTCTAGCTTGTCGCCCCGTATGGGCATGTGGGTTGCTGCTGATCAGGGTACCTGCTCTTGGGCCAACAGTGGTATGTACGATTTGTCAAGAGAGCCTCGTATTCCTTTTAACAATACAACGTCATATACTTACGCGTATGTGTTCGAGCGTTTTTATCAGGATATGTATGGTACCTTAAGTCAGGTAAACGATGTTCTCTATGCCGTAGTCAATGATAAAATGCCCATGGGAGAAAACGGGGTTGACACCGAAATGGTAAAAGCTTTTAGCTATTTTATTCAAGGGGCTACTCAGGGCTATTTGAGCATGGTTTATGACAAAGTCTATGTGATAAACGAAAATACCAATCTGGAAACACTGAAGCCTTCTACTTATCAGGAGGGAACTGCAGCTGCCGTTGCCTCACTGGATAAATGTATTGCCATTTGCAATAAAAATAATTTTACTGTTCCGTCCGACTGGATAAACGGACATGCCTATACCAATAAGGAGCTGGCGGAGCTGGCGAGTTCGTTTGCTGCCCGTTTTTTGGTTTATATGCCACGGAACAAAAAGGAGAATGATCAGACAGACTGGAGCAAAGTGCTACAGTATGCCAACAACGGAATCAAAAAACCTTTGGAAATTTATATGGATAATGCCACCTGGAAATCATGGTTTCGTTATTACACGGTGCGCCCCGGGTGGGCACGTATTGATTGCCGTATAATTCATCTGATGGATGACAGGTATCCCTGGCGGTTTCCTGACTCGGGTATTAACCCGGATCCGGCGCAATCGGATGATGCCCGTCTAGAAACAGACTTTCATTTTAACCCTGTTAACAACATGAAACCGGAAAGGGGTTATTATAATTTTTCCAATTATGAATACACGCGTTATCCTTATGCCATTACAACATTTACGGGAGATGTGCCAGATATGCTCATTGCTGAAAATAATTTAATCAGAGCGGAAGCCTATGTTCATCTGGGAAATTTGGAAGAGGCTCGAAATATTATTAATGTCGGAACCCGTGTTACCCGTGGACATTTGTCTCCATTAAGCTCAAATGTTACGAAAGAACAATTATTGGATGCTGTTTTCTATGAGAGAGACATCGAGTTGATACAAACCGGTTTTGGAATCGCTTTCTTCGATATGCGTCGTCGTGATATGTTACAGAAAGGGACGCCATTGCATTTTCCCATTCCCGCCAAAGAGCTGATGGTAATGCAGATGCCATTGTATACTTTTGGTGGTGTGGCCAACGCAGATGGTATCAATACTTCTAACGGTGGTTGGTTTCCGAAAAAATAATCGGACAGACATAACAACCATTTTAATGGTTTTCAGTAATTTTGAACAACATTCTTTCAACTTAAAATAAAAATATGAAAAAACAATTTGGTATTTTGAGCTTTTTGCTCTTTTTTGTGGTAATCTCAGGCTTTGCCTGCACCACGGCAGTTATCTCCGGTAAAGCCACCAAAGACGGCCGTCCCATGTTATGGAAAAACAGGGATACCTACTCGGTAAACAACAAAATTGTGATTTTCCACGATGGAAAATATACCTATACCGGATTGGTCAATTCCAAAGATAAAAAAGGCAAAAGTATATGGATAGGATACAACAGTGCGGGTTTTGCCATTATGAATTCGGCCAGCTATAATCTGAACAATGATACAATCAGACAATCAGGCGGAGAAGGTCGTTTGATGAAACGGGCGTTGCAAACCTGCGCTACCGTGGGCGATTTTGAAAAGCTTCTGAACAGCCTTCCCAAGCCCACGCGCCTGGAAGCTAATTTTGGTGTAATTGATGCCAAGGGGGGTGCCGCCTATTTTGAGGTGGGCAATTTTAAGGTTTATAAGATTGATGCCAATAATCAGGCTGTTGCTCCCAATGGTTATCTTATCCGGACAAATTATTCTTTTATGGGAACACCAGGCCAGGGCGGTGGCTATATTCGTTATGCAAGTACACAAAAAGTTTTGAAAAACGCTGTTGAAAACGGAGGTATTACCATCAAAACCATTATGCGTGATGCTACCAAAAATTTGCATCATTCACTCACAGGTACCAACCTGTGGAAATATGTTTCTTTGCCTGCCGGTCACGAAAAAATGGTGTGGTTCAGAGATTATGTTCCCCGTTCTATTTCAGCATCATCCTGCATGGTGCAGGGGGTGAAGCCGGGACAGAATCCGGCACTTACCACCATGTGGACCGACCTTGGCTGGCCGCTGGCTTCGGTAACCATTCCGGTGATTCTTTCTAAAGAGAATAGTTTGCCTTCGGTGTTGAAATATGATAAGAAGATAAAAGATGCCCCGCTTTGCCATTTTGCCCTGGAATTGAAAAGCAGATGTTTTACTTATAAATGGGGGGCAAGCAGCAAGTATTATATGAACATCAATGCGTTGCTGAATGCGGATAAAACCGGAATTCTTCAGGTTTTGAAGCCATTGGATAATCAAATAATCGCAGAGAGTAAGACGGCCATAAATAATTGGGTGGCAGAGGATAAGGTGAA
>WFNG01000244.1 GCA_015488735.1 Bacteroidales bacterium
GATAAAGACTGGTGGCCTTCTGCCGGTGGGGAAAGCGGTTATATTATTCCGGACATACAAAATCCAAATATTACATACGGTGGCAGTTACGATGGCGTTTTGGTAAAATATAACCGCAAAACAGGGCAACGTCAGCGTATTGATGTGTGGCCCGACAATCCCATGGGTTATGGTGCCGACAGCCTGCGCGACCGTTTTCAGTGGACTTATCCCATTATGCAGTCGCATCACAAACCTTATGCACTTTATGTGGCTTCGCAATATGTTTACAGAAGTACCAACGGCGGGATGAGCTGGACAAGGATCAGTCCCGACCTGACCCGCAATGACAAATCCAAACAACTCCCTTCGGGTGGTCCTATTACCAAAGATAATACGGCTGTGGAATATTACAATACTGTTTTTGCTTTGGCCGAATCGCCTGTAAAAGCCAGTGTACTTTGGGCCGGCTCTGATGATGGCCTGGTTCATGTGAGCACTGATAACGGCAAGACCTGGCAAAACGTAACGCCCAAAGGCTTGCCCAAATGGACAACCATTAGTTTCATAGAGCCTTCGCATTTTGATGCAGGGACGGCTTATGTGGCTGCCCGCCGGTACCGCCTGGATGATTATGCACCTTATGTATACAAAACCACAGATTACGGGAAGCACTGGGAAAAAATTACCAACGGATTGCCTGCCAACGGTTCCGTATTTGTTGTCCGGCAGGACCCTGTGGACCGTAACCTGCTGTTTGCAGGGAATTTAACAGGTGTTTATGTCTCCTTCAACAATGGAAAACTATGGCAACCTTTACAGCAGAACCTGCCGCATGTGCCGGTGCGGGACATTGCCATTCAGAAAAATACCAACGACCTGGTGCTGGCTACCCACGGCCGTGCCTTTTGGATTATGGATAATATAGAGGTTCTGCGGCAGATATCTTCAAAAGTTGTTCAGGACAGTGTTTTCCTTTTTCACCCTAAAAAAACTTATCTGACACATGGATACGGTGGCTTTCACTGGCCGGGAATGACCATTGGAGAAAATCCGTACAACGGACTGGTGCTTTTTTATTATTTGAAAAACGCCCCGAAAAAAGGTGAGGTGGTCAAATTGCATTTGCTGACACAAAAGGGTGATACCATTGCAACTTTCTCCAGCAAAACCTATAGCAATGGCAAGCCGGTGCATGTTTCAACAAGATTTTATACTGATACAACGAAAACCATTCCGGGCGTGATGCCGGCCAAAAAAGGGCTGAACCGTTATGTGTGGAATTTGCGTTATCCAAATGCTACCCCTGTTCCCGGAGCGGTTATATGGGGCGGAAGTATGGCCGGGCCGAAGATTGTGCCCGGAACATATACCGCTTCCCTTTCGATAGGGGGAAAAACTGTTTCCAGGACGTTTAAGGTAGTGTTGGACCCGCGTTATAAAGTTTCGCAGGAAGACCTTGAAAAGCAGTTCGGTTTTCTCATGAAAATTCATAAAAAGCTGAATGAGACCGACAGCGCTATTTTAAAGATCCGCCAGGCTAAAGCGGAGATAAGCGGTTACCTCTTGCGGTTGAAAGGGTATGATAAACTGGATACTTTAAGAGCCACGGCACGGCCTTTGCTGAAAAAACTGACGGCTATTGAAAACAACCTGATACAGACGAAATCGCATGCTTCGGAAGATCCGCTGAATTATCCTGTGAAACTGAATAACAAACTGGCATCGCTGGCAGCTGCCACCGGTTCCTCTTTTAGTTTGCCAACTCAGCAGGAATATGAAGTATTTTCAGAATTGTCGGGAAAAGTGGATGCGCAGCTGGCCGGGTTACATCCCTTGTTGAAAAAGCAGTTACAACAGTTTAACCTACTGGTAAAATCGCTGCATGTGCCGGCGGTGTTTATAAAATGAGTTGCCTACAATAGTAAAGCAACGTAACCTCAAATGCCAATAAGCATGAGCTGTTTGTCATCGAATTTCACGCCTGCCTGATGGCGAAGCCACGAAGCTTCGAATGCAATAAATTCGTGCATTCGAGGGTTTTATTTCAACTTCGAACATCCGCCCGGACCTCAAACCAGCGGCAGGGATGGAAGCGGCAGCGAGGCGTTGCCGGTGCGGAATGGAAGCTTGCGGAGGCAGGGCGACCGGCAGAAGCCACTGCAAACGCATAGCTGACACCGCACGGGAAACGCCGACTAAAGCGAACAGCCCGTGAAAGCCTTGCGCGTAAGCCCGCCCAATAATTCAAAATATTTTAGCAAATTTTAACCTTTTTCTTGTCCATTCAAAATATCTTTTTACCTTTGCACCCCATTTTAGCGGTAATATTAGTTAAAACTGCTGAAATAGAAAAAGTTAAGGAACCTGATAAGGTAAAACGTTATAGGTTCGGCGGTGATAAAAAGCCTAAGTGTTTTGTGCCGTTGTTTAGAATAGCCTACCTTATCAATATTTTCTCAACTTATTTTTAGTAAAAAGTATTTTTATAATGAAAATATTTTGTACTTTTGCGCCTCCAAAAAATGGGGAAGTAAAGAAAAAATAAAGTTTGATATGCCTACAATACAACAGTTAGTAAGAAAAGGACGCAACAAGCTGGTTGATAAAAGTAAATCGCCTGCACTGGACTCCTGTCCGCAACGTCGTGGTGTGTGTGTAAGGGTTTATACCACTACACCTAAAAAACCTAACTCTGCCATGCGTAAAGTGGCCAGGGTTCGGCTCACAAACGGGAAAGAGGTGAATGCCTACATCCCGGGTGAAGGTCACAACCTGCAGGAACACTCCATTGTTATGATTCGTGGTGGTCGTGTAAAAGACCTCCCGGGTGTTCGTTACCACATTATTCGTGGTGCTTTGGATACTTCCGGTGTTGAAGGCCGTACGCAGCGTCGTTCAAAATACGGAACAAAACGTCCCAAGAAAAAATAACCAAAGTTTGAAAAGTATTTAAGCTCAAGATATAATGAGAAAAGCAAAACCAAAAAAACGAATTATTCTGCCCGACCCGCGTTTTAACGATGTGTTGGTGACTAAGTTTGTTAACAACATCATGCTTCAGGGTAAGAAAAGCATTGCTTTCAAAATTTTCTACGAAGCTATGGACATTGTCGCTTCCAAAATTGGTGAAGAAGAAAATGCCCTTGATGTATGGAAAAAAGGCCTTGCAAACGTTACGCCTGCTGTAGAGGTGCGGAGCCGTCGTATTGGTGGTGCCACTTTTCAGATTCCTTCTGAAATTCGTGCCGGGCGTAAACAGTCTATTGGTATGAAAAACCTTATCGGCTTTGCGCGTAAACGTCATGAGAAAACCATGGGACAGAAACTGGCCAATGAGATTCTTGCCGCTTACAAAGAAGAAGGTGCTGCCTTTAAGAAGAAAGAAGATACACACCGCATGGCTGAAGCCAATAAAGCATTTTCACACTTCAGATTTTAATGTTGACTCAGTACACGAAATTATAGATGGCAGCTCTCGAAAAAAATAACAGCAAATTAAGGTTTACCCGGAATATCGGGATTATGGCCCACATCGATGCCGGTAAAACTACCGTTACCGAACGTATTCTTTTCTATACCGGAAAGAATTACAAAATCGGTGAAGTGCACGAAGGTGCTGCTACCATGGATTGGATGGTTCAGGAACAGGAAAGGGGTATCACCATTACTTCTGCTGCTACCACTGTTTTTTGGCAACTGAACAATAAAAAGCATAAGATTAACATAATTGATACTCCCGGACATGTCGATTTTACCGTCGAGGTAGAGCGTTCGTTACGTGTTTTGGATGGTGCTGTCGGCCTTTTCTGTGCCGTTGGCGGTGTTGAGCCGCAGTCGGAAACGGTGTGGAGACAAGCCAATAAATACAATGTGCCCCGTATCAGTTTTGTGAATAAAATGGACCGTTCCGGTGCCGATTTCTTTGGTGTTGTCGAACAGATTAAAGACCGTTTACATGCCAACCCGGTTCCGATTCAGATTCCTATTGGTGCAGAAGAAGACTTTCAGGGTGTTGTTGACCTTGTAAAAAATAAAGCTTTCGTGTGGGACGATTCCACGCAGGGCGTTAAGATTGTTGAAATTCCTATTCCGGAAGACCTTGTGGACACCGTTTATGAGTATCGTATGAAACTCATTGAAGGCGTTGCAGAAGAAAGCGATGAACTTCTTGAGAAATTCATGGAAGATCCTGATTCTATTACCGAACAGGAGATGATTGATGTTATTCGCAGGGCAACGCTTGATTTGAAAATCACCCCTGTTATGTGTGGTTCTGCCTTTAAAAACAAAGGTATCCAGATGCTGCTCAACGCGATTATCGAATTTCTGCCCAGCCCGTTGGATGTTGATGCGGTAAAAGGTGTCAACCCCAAAACCGAAAAAGAAGAATACAGAAGTCCTGATCCCAACGATAATTTTTCTGCGTTGGCATTTAAAATTGCCACCGATCCTTACATGGGAAGACTTTGCTTTTTCCGTGTTTACTCCGGCACACTTAAATCCGGTTCTTACATTTTGAATGTAAACACGGGCAAAAAAGAACGTATCAGCCGCATCATGCAGATGCACGCCAACAAGCAAAATCCGCTTGATCAGATTGAAGCAGGTGACATTGGTGCTGCCGTTGGTTTTAAAACCATCCGTACCGGTGATACACTAACCGACGAAAAACACCCCATCATACTGGAATCCATTACTTTCCCCGATCCTGTAATTAGCGTGGCTATTGAGCCTAAAACGCAGGGCGACATGGAGAAAATGGGTGCAGCTTTGGCAAAACTTGCCGAAGAAGATCCCACGTTCAAAGTCCGTTCGGATGAAAATTCCGGTCAAACCATTATTTCAGGGATGGGCGAGCTTCATTTGGATATCCTTATTGACCGTTTGAAACGTGAATTTAAGGTGGAATGTCAGGTGGGTAATCCGCAGGTTGCTTATAAAGAAGCCATTACTACTTCTGTTATGCACAAGGAGGTTTACAAGAAACAAACCGGCGGTCGGGGTAAATTCGCTGACATCCAGTTTGAACTTTCTCCTGCCGAAGGCGATGAACTGGGTCTTGAATTTGTTGATGAAGTAAAAGGAGGGAACATTCCGCGGGAATTTATTCCTTCCGTGAAAAAAGGTTTCGAGACGGCTATGCAAAATGGCGTTCTGGCCGGTTATCCGCTTGAAAGTATGCGTGTCCGGTTGATTGATGGTAGTTTTCATCCTGTTGATTCTGATCAACTCTCTTTTGAGATGGCAGCCAAACGTGGATTTAAGGCCGCTGCCCGCAAAGCTAAATCTGTTTTGCTTGAGCCTATCATGAAACTGGAAGTGGTTACCCCTGATGAATATGTGGGTGATGTTACCGGCGATTTGAACAGACGGCGGGCTATTTTGGAAGATATTACCACCAAAACAGGGTTCCAGGTGGTCAAAGCCAAAGTGCCATTATCGGAGATGTTTGGTTATGTAACTTCATTACGTACACTCTCTTCCGGACGTGCTTCTTCCACCATGGAATTCCATAATTATAAAGCTACTCCTGCTGCTATTGCAGAAGAGATTATTAATAAGATAAAAGGTATTGTTAGTTAAATCTATATAAAGTGAGCCAAAGAATCAGAATAAAACTAAAATCTTACGATCATAATCTGGTTGACAAGTCAGCTGAGAAGATCGTGAAGACGGTAAAATCGACTGGTGCCGTGGTTAGTGGCCCTATCCCTTTACCCACACACAAAAAAATATACACGGTGAACCGTTCCACTTTCGTGAACAAGAAAGCGCGTGAACAGTTTCAGCTTGATACCTACAAACGGTTGATGGACGTATATAACTCTTCTTCAAAAACCATTGATGCGCTTATGAAACTTGAGCTGCCCAGTGGTGTTGAAGTGGAAATCAAAGTTTGATAAACAATAATAGGCTTAAAGAAATAAAGCGATGTCAGGAATAATCGGAAAAAAAATAGGTATGACCAGTATCTTTGACGAGAACGGGAAAAGTATTCCCTGCACTGTCATAGAGGCCGGCCCGTGTGTGGTAACGCAGGTGCGTACCAAGGAAAAAGACGGGTACTCGGCTATTCAGCTGGCTTATGGAGAAAAGAATGAGAAGCATACCACCAACGCTATGAAAGGTCATTTTGCTGCTGCCAAAACTACTCCTAAAAGAGTGGTTGCCGAGTTCACACGTTTTCGTGATAAAAGAGAACATGGTGAAGTGGTAACCGTTGAGGTTTTCTCAGAAGGCGAATTTGTTGATGTGGTGGGTACTTCAAAAGGAAAAGGATTTCAGGGCGTTGTAAAACGTTACAATTTCAAAGGTGTGAACGATGCTACACATGGTCAGCATAACCGCCTTAGAGCACCCGGCTCATTGGGCGCATCCTCCTATCCTTCACGTGTTTTTAAAGGAATGCGCATGGCAGGTCGCACAGGTGGCAACCGTGTAAAATTGATTAACCTGCAGGTTATGAGAATAGTTCCTGAGAAAAATTTATTAGTAGTAAAAGGAGCCGTTCCCGGTCCTAATAATTCATACGTAATTGTAGAAAGATGGAATTAGCAGTTGTAAAAATTAACGGTGAAGATACCGGTCGTAAGATAGTGCTGGCAGATTCCATTTTTGGAATTGAACCCAACGATCACGCTATTTATCTCGATGTAAAACAGATCATGGCTAACAAACGCCAGGGTACATCTGATTCCAGAGAACGCAGCGATGTTAGAGGCAGCACACGTAAAATTAAAAGACAAAAAGGTACTGGTACTGCCCGTGCAGGCGATATCAAAAGTCCTATTTTTCGTGGTGGCGGACGTGTTTTTGGACCTCACCCCCGCGATTATTATTCAAAGTTGAATAAAAAAGTAAAAAGGCTTGCCAGAAAATCGGCGCTTGCTTACAAAGTTACAGATAACGAGATTATGGTTGTGGAAGATTTCAAAATGGAAACTGCCAAAACAAAAGAGTATATAAAGATACTCACTAATCTCAAACTGAATGATCAAAAAACTTTATTGGTTGTCAGCGATACAGATGAAAATCTTTATCTCTCTTCCCGCAACCTTCCCAATGCAAAAGTTTTGCGTGCCTCTTCATTGAATACCTATGATATTCTGAATGGCGGAAAACTTATTTTCA
>WFNG01000245.1 GCA_015488735.1 Bacteroidales bacterium
CCCATCATCCATTGGTAAAGGCAGGCGTGAAGCAAGGCAGAGAGACTTATGGTTCACCCACGTTGTCGGATCAGTCGGTGTTGCACTGTCCTTCTCTGAAAATGGGACCGGGTGACTCCCGCAGGTCACACAGTGCCGACGAATTCATTTATTTGGAGGAACTAAATGAAGGCATCGAATTATTTATTCAAATTTTTAGTGAAATCTTATAAAACTTTTTATTATGAAACTTTGGGATAAGGGATATACAACCGCTGACCTGGTAGAGAAATTTACCGTTGGCGACGACCGCATTTTAGATCTGAAACTGGCAAAATATGATGTGCAGGCCAGTCTGGCACATGCCAAAATGCTGGAAAAGGTGGGACTTCTTACCAAGAAAGAATTTTCCGAGTTAGAAAAAGGGCTGGAAGAAATTGGCCAGTCCATAAAGGAAGGTACATTTGCCATAGAGGAGTCTTTTGAAGATGTGCACAGCAAGATTGAATTTGAGCTGACAAAGACGGCAGGGGAGGCCGGAAAAAAAATTCATACTGCCCGCTCGCGTAACGATCAGGTTCTGGTTGCCTTACATCTGTTTTTGAAAGATGAAATTAAGGATATAAAAAAAGAGGTGAAAAAGCTGTTTGACACCTTGATGCAGCTGAGTGAGAAATACAAAGATATCCTCATGCCGGGATATACTCACACGCAAATAGCTATGCCGTCTTCGTTTGGATTGTGGTTTGCCGCTTACGCCGAAACGCTGGTTGATGATGTTGTGATACTCAACGCGGTAGCCGATATGGCAGATCAAAATCCGCTGGGTTCAGCTGCCGGATACGGTAGCAGTTTTCCCATCGACAGAACTCTAACAACCAGCTTGTTAGGTTTTAAAAATATGAAATATAATTCAGTAGCTGCCCAACTCAGCCGCGGAAAACTGGAAAAATCCCTGGCTTTTGCGCTGGCTTCGGTATCCGGAACTTTGTCAAAAATGGCTTCGGATATGATTTTGTACCTGAGTGGAAATTTCAATTTTTTTCATTTCCCGAAAGAATTGACGACGGGTTCCAGCATCATGCCACACAAACAAAATCCTGATGTTCTGGAGCTTCTGCGGGCAAAAAGCAATAAGATTCAAAGCCTACCCAACGAAATCACCTTGATTGTCAACAACTTAATCAGTGGATACCATCGCGACTTTCAGCTTTTAAAAGGAAGTATCATGGAAGCGGTTGATCAGGTAAAAGAGAATCTGGAAGTTTTTGCTTTTATGCTAAACAATATTCAGGTGAATAAGGATATTCTGAATAATGATGATTTATACAAATATTTGTACAGTGTTGAATCGGTGAATAAGCTGGTTCAGGATGGTGTTTCATTCAGAGAAGCGTATAAAATAGTGGGAAAACAAATTCTTGAAGGAGATTACCATCCTGATAAATCCATTAAGCATACGCATGAGGGAAGTCTGGGGAATTTGTGTAATGAAGAAATAAGAGAGAAATTCAGGAGATACTATACGGGTCCAAAAACAATAGTTTAACTTTGCAATACTTTTAATAAAGTACTGAAATCTGAAAAAGGAACCTGGCTTATGGAAAAGACTGCTGAGAATTTACAAAATAAACCAGAAAATATAATTTGTATTCCTGAATCGGAATTCCCGCGGGTTGTGGTTGTGGGAGGTGGATTTGCTGGCCTGGCCCTTGTGGAGAAATTAAAAAAACAACCAGTTCAGGTTGTGCTTATTGATAAAAATAATTTTCATCAGTTTCAACCGCTTTTTTATCAGGTGGCTACCAGCGGGCTTGAGCCTGACAGCATTGTTTTTCCGTTTAGAAAACAGATTGGGAAAAACAAAAATGCCTTTTTCCGGTTTGCCGAAGTGGAAGATATCAACACCAAAGATAATAGGATTATTACCAACAAGGGTGTTATTTATTATGATTTTCTTGTGTTGGCAACGGGTACGGTGACTAATTTCTTCGGGATGGAAAATGTGCAACAGCATAGTTTTGGAATGAAGAGCATAAGGGATTCCCTTAACATACGCCATATTATGTTGCAAAATCTTGAGCAGGCAGCCATTTCTTGTGATGAAAATGAGCGGAAAGCTCTCACAAGTTTTGTTATCGTTGGTGGTGGACCGGCCGGTGTAGAAATGGCAGGTGCCCTGGCCGAATTTTGTAAATACATTATCCCCAAAGATTATCCCGAATTTCCAGCTTCCTTAATGAATATTTATTTGCTGGAAGCCCAGGACAAGTTACTGGCTGCAATGTCGGACAATGCATCTGTCAAAACTTTGGCTTATTTAAAAAAACTACACGTTCAGGTTCTGCTTAATGAATCATTGGTTGATTATGATGGCTGTGTTGTTAAAACCAAAAGTGGTAAAAATATTCCATCAAGAAGCTTAATCTGGACCGCCGGGGTTAGCGGGTCTTTCCCGGACGGTATTGACAGAAAGTATGTTATGAGAGGAAACAGGCTAAGGGTTAACGGACAATTACAGGTTGGCGATTACGATAATATTTTTGCGGCAGGTGATGTAGCGCTGCTGCCTTCAGAACATACGCCAAACGGGCATCCTCAGGTTGCACAGGTAGCCATCCAAATGGGAGAATACCTGGCAAAAAAGATTCTAAGTACCATCAGTAATAAATCTGATATTTCAAAATTTATCTACAAAGATAAAGGCTCTTTAGCCACGGTTGGAAAGCGGCGCGCTGTAGCTGATTTGGGTAAACTAAAATTTAGTGGCTATACCGCCTGGATCTTGTGGTCTGTGGTTCATTTAATGTCTATCAGTGGTTTTAAAAACAAGCTTATGGTTGGTATTAACTGGTTCATAAGTTACTTTAGTTACGAGAAAAGTAACCGGTTAATTATCAGAAATTTTAAACGGAAAATATAAAAGTTTAACTTTAGGCTTTTCTGTAAATGGGTCGTTTAAACTTATTTCAATTTGTCCTATAATATATATTATGTTAAATTGCTAATGTTAAATAAAGGGGAGAGAAAATATATTTCATCTCCCCTTGAGTGTTTACTGTTTATTTTTGTTTTGACATAAGTTCTTTTAGCTTAGCGTTCATTTTTAAACGGGCGTAAGCTTCTTTCAGGCCTTTAATGGTAGGCTTGTCGTTTGGATTAAGGGCCAATGCTTTTTCCAGCCATGGTATGGCTTTTTGCAGATTGGCATTTGCCTCCTTGTTCATGGTTGCGAACTTCTTTGTTTCATTTAAGGGCAATTCATTCGCCACTTTCTGAATTTTAGAGGCTTTGTTGACATAAATGGCGCCAATATTATAATAAGCTTCAAAAAATTTGGGATTTACTTTTAAAGCAGCCTCATAATAGTTTTCAGCACTGTCGGGTTTCCCCATATCATCATAACTTTTCCCAATCAGAAAATTAAAGTTTGCGTTAGCCGGATTATTGGGCTTTTTAGCAATGGCTTCTTTCAGGCTGGCAATTAACTTATCTTCCTGATTCCTTTCAAGATAAAGTTGTGCCTGTTCCAGTAACAGACTCAGGTTACCGGGAAATCTGGAGCGTCCCAGTTTTATGGCGGCTTCGGCAGCAGCCGTGTCTCCTAATTGTTGCAAACCACGGTTGTAATAAATAAAAATCTTGGGATCTTTAAAGTTAACATCCACACATTTTTTCAAATATTCAACCGCTACTTTGGGCTTATGGCCTAAGACACCGGTGATTCCCACATTGAAAGCGGCAGTCGTGTCGAAGGTCCCCAATTCCCTGGAAACGTTAAAAGCATCTTTAAAATATCCAATGGCTTCGCCATATTTTTTTTCTTTAAACACACTGGAACCATCAGCGTAAAACACAGCAGAAAGTTTCTTAATGTATTCATTGGCATCCTTGGTTATCCTTTTCTTTACATCCAATGATTTGGCTTTTTTAAGTGCATTGAATGATTTGATGGCAGCCAATGAATCGAGTGCCCGGAACTGTGGCAATGGTGATGTAGCTATGTCATAATAGATTTCTCCATAGTATAACCACGTTTTGGGATCATTCATTGTCTTTGCATTTTTAACGGCCGCATCGATGGCCTTTTTAGCTTCTACAAGTTGTCCTTTTTCCTTGTATAGGTAGGCACTTGTTCTATTGCTTCTTTGCGCAAAGCCTGTGGCTATAAACAACAGGCTCATAAAAACTGATAAGATTAACTTTTTCATATTAAAACATTTTTTGTGTTTGCAAAGATATAATTTACAATAATTATACCGATAATTTCGTTTATTTATTAAGACTCTAAATTAAGGGGACTTCTAATAATTCCTTCGCATCAAGATTTTCAGAGCTTTTTATAGACGATGAAAGTTTTTGATGCACTATCGGGATAATGCAAGAAAATTTGAAAAAGTATATGAAAAACTCTGTAAACCCTATGGGAACAAATGAGATAAACAATCTGACATCGTTAAAATTTTTCTCAATAGCTTCGGCTATTCAGAAAAATTTATGCCTTGCATCTTGTTCATCTCATTTGTTTCTTGAAAGAAAGGAATTATTAGAAGCTCCCTTAATCCTGCTGTTCAGGATTCTGTGTATCGTCTTCCAATGGTTGAGTCTCCCCGGACTGTTCATCTTCTTTTTGCCCGATTATTTCATCATTGTTTCCCAGAGGTTCAAAAGCTTCAACTTTGGCAACAGCAGCTATTTCGTCGTTATCTTTCAGATTGATAAGTTTTACACCTTGTGTGGCACGTCCCATAACTCTAAGGCTGTCAACAGGAATACGGATAGCAATTCCGGATTTGTTAATAATCATAAGGTCATCGCTATCTGTTACATTTTTTATAGCGATAAGATTACCGGTTTTTTCCGTAATGTTTAAGGTCTTCACTCCTTTTCCACCTCTGTTTGTAACGCGGTAATCGTCTAGATTAGAGCGTTTTCCGTAGCCTTTTTCCGAAACAACAAGTATATCATACGAATTGTCTTCAACACAAATCATGCCAATAACTTCATCGTTTTCCGAAGCAAGCCTGATACCTCTTACTCCGGCTGCAGTACGTCCCATAGCACGCACTTTTATTTCGTTAAAGCGGATGGCTCTTCCAGACTTAAGTGCAAGTAAAACTTCGTTGGTGCCATTGGTAAGCCGGGCTGCAAGAAGTTCATCCCCTTCGTGTATGGTGATGGCGTTAATACCATTGGTACGTGGACGCGAGTAAGCTTCGAGGGAAGTTTTCTTTATCGTTCCGTGTTTTGTAGCCAGAACGATGAAATTATTTTGAATATATTCTTCGTCCTTCAGATCTTTAATATTGATATAAGCTTTTACGGAGTCATCGGGGCCTAACTGTATAATGTTCTGAATGGCTCTTCCTTTTGTCGCTTTAGCGCCTTCGGGAATTTCAAAAACCCTGAGCCAGTAAACTTTACCCTGTTCTGTAAAGAACAACATATAGTTATGGTTAGTGGCAACAAACAGATGTTCAAGAAAGTCCTCATCGCGTGTGGTACTTCCGCGCGAACCGCGGCCTCCCCTGCCCTGCACATGATACTCCGATAATGGTGTCCGCTTGATATATCCCATATGGGAAATAGTAATAACTACCGGTTCGTCAGGAATAACATCTTCCATACGGATATCTTCTGCCGTATAAACTATCTCTGAACGACGCTCGTCTCCGTATTTTTCTTTGATATGCAGCAATTCATCTTTAATAATTTCCATCCGGATGTTTACATCACCCAGTATTTCTTTCAGCTCGGTAATCAATTTCATCAAGTCGTCATAGTCGGCTTTTAGTTTCTCTCTTTCCAGTCCTGTAAGCTTTTGCAGACGCATGTCGAGGATCGCTTTTGCCTGAACATCAGATAATTCAAAACGTTGGATTAATCCCTGTTTGGCCTCATCCGGTGTTTTGGAAGCCCTGATAAGCGCAATGACTTCATCGATGTTGTCCAAAGCAATAATTAGTCCTTCAAGGATGTGCGCTTTACGTTCGGCTTCTTTAAGATTATACCGCGTACGCCGGATTACGACTTCGTGGCGATGATTTACATAATGTTTTATCAGCCCTTTCAGGTTAAGTGCTTCAGGACGTCCGTTTACCAGTGCAATATTGTTCACGCTGAATGAACTTTGCAAGGCAGTCATTTTATATAACTTATTGATGACTATACTCGCCAGTGCATCCCTTTTCAGGTCATAGACGATGCGCATCCCGTTACGGTCCGATTCATCGTTCAGATCTGCAATGCCATCAATTTTTTTCTCATTAATAAGGTCAGCCGTCTTTTTTATCATATCGGCTTTGTTGACCTGATAAGGTAACTCCGTAACAATAATTCTCTCGCGGCCACTTTTGGTTTCCTCAATATTCACTTTTCCACGAATGACAACACGGCCACGACCGGTTTCAAGAGCAGATTTTACACCTTCGTAGCCATAAATAATGCCACCGGTAGGAAAATCCGGTGCTTTTATATGGTTCATTAACTCCTTAATGGTAATGTCATCATTGTCTATATAGGCAATAATGCCATCTACAATTTCCGACAGATTATGGGGAGCCATATTGGTGGCCATTCCCACGGCAATTCCGGAGGCGCCGTTTACCAATAAATTAGGAATAAGCGCCGGTAGTACAGTAGGTTCGTTAATGGTATCGTCAAAGTTAAGCTGGTGATCTACAGTGTCTTTGTCAAGATCTGACAACATCTCTTCTGCGATTTTGCGCAACCGGGCTTCGGTATAACGCATGGCAGCCGGGCTGTCGCCATCAATAGAACCAAAGTTTCCCTGCCCATCAACCAGCGGATAACGTAACGACCAATCCTGGGCCATACGCACCATGGTGTCGTAAACAGAACTGTCACCGTGTGGGTGAAATTTACCAAGCACCTCCCCTACAATTCTTGCTGACTTTTTATAAGCTCTGTTGGAAAAGACGCCCAACTCGTACATCCCAAACAATACACGGCGATGAACAGGTTTTAGCCCATCGCGTACATCGGGTAATGCACGGGCAACAATTACCGACATCGAATAATCGATGTAGGCTGCTTTCATTTGATTTTCTATGTTTACTTTTACGATTCTTTCACCGTCATGAACACTTTCCATGTATCCGACTCCTTCTCATTAATAATTGAAAAATTTATAGCTTGCAAAAGTAAGAATTTATACTGGTTATAAAAAAAGATAACGGTATTAAATTTATGCCTTTGTGTTAACAATATTATGTTAATAATTTGAATTTAGATGTTGCTATAGTCCTTAAACTGTTTTACATTTGTTAAGTAAAGAATTATCTAAAGCATAATTTAACATTTATCGATGCCAGGCAATCGGAAAAAAATGTTAATATTCGGTAAATGGAATGGTTTTGGTAAGAGGCTTATGTGTAATTTTGCATGGAAATTTAAAAATATATGGATACAAAGTTTTCTAAACGAATGAAAGACGTTATGTCATATAGCCGCGAAGAGGCTGTGAGACTGGGAAATAACTATATCGGACTAGAGCATTTTATGCTGGGAATATTGCGCGATGGTGAAGGATTGGCAATTCAAATGTTGCTTTATTTTGGTGTAGATTTAAAAAAACTTAAGCAGGAAATTGAAGATGCCGTGAGGACGCCTGATGGCGTTGGTGTTGTTATGGAAAATGTTCCGGTTGTAAAACAAGCCGAAAAGGCAATGAAGATTACCTATCTGGAAGCCAAAGTTTTTCAGAGCGAAGAAATAGGAACAGAACATTTGCTGCTGGCTATTTTAAAAGATGAGAATAATCTGGTAACCCATAAACTTTCTCTTTTGGGTGTTGATTATCAGTCTGTGAAAGATGAACTTGGGCACACCCTGAAAGAAAAACGCTTGAAAGGAAGTTATCCTGAAAATATACCTGATGTAAAGAGTGAAACCGGAAGCGAAATAACAGGACCCGATAAGCCTTCGTTTGGCAGTGGTTCAAAAAAATCAGCCGAACCCAAATCGAAAACGCCGGTGCTGGATAATTTTGGAAACGATCTTACACGGGCAGCGGAAGAAGGCCGGTTGGACCCTATTGTCGGACGCGATAAAGAACTGGAACGCATTGCACAGGTGCTGAGCCGTCGGAAGAAGAACAATCCTATTTTGATTGGTGAACCAGGCGTTGGGAAATCGGCTATTGCCGAAGGACTTGCACTCCGTATAGTTAACAGAAAAGTCTCCCGCGCTCTGTTTAATAAACGTATTGTAACGTTGGATCTGGCTTCATTGGTAGCAGGCACAAAATACCGCGGGCAGTTTGAAGAACGCATGAAAGCCGTTCTCAATGAACTGACAAAAAACACGGATATCATTCTTTTTATCGATGAGATTCACACCATTGTCGGTGCCGGAAATGCCTCAGGATCGCTGGACGCTTCCAATATGTTTAAACCAGCACTGGCACGAGGCGATCTGCAATGTATCGGTGCCACCACGCTGGATGAATACCGGCAATACATCGAAAAAGATGGTGCGCTGGAAAGAAGATTCCAGAAAGTACTTGTTGACCCCACAACCCGTGAGGAAACAATGCATATTCTTGAAAATATTAAGGAAAAATATGAAGATCACCATTTGGTAAAATATACCGATGAGGCCATTCGTGCATGCGTTAATCTTACTGATCGCTATATTTCAGATCGTTACCTTCCTGATAAAGCCATAGATGCTCTGGACGAAGCGGGTGCACGCGTACATATCAGCAACATACATGTACCGGCAGAAATTGTTAATCTGGAAAAATCTATTGAAGAAATTCGCCAGAAAAAAGTGTTGTCGATTAACCAGCAGAAGTTTGAAGAAGCTGCGCAGTTTCGCGATATTGAACGACGCTATACCGAAGAGTTGGAACGTGCCAAAAAGAGATGGGAAGAAGATGCCCAGCTGAACCGTGAAGAGGTGGATGAAGAAAAAGTGGCAGAAGTAGTTGCCATGATGACAGGAGTTCCCGTTACCAATATTGCACAAAGCGAAAGCAAGCGGCTTATAAGCATGGAGCCTGAGTTGCAAAAAGAGGTTATTGGACAGCCAGAAGCCATAAGAAAAGTGGTGAAAGCCATTCGCCGTAACCGGGCCGGATTAAAAGATCCGAATAAGCCTATTGGCTCTTTCATTTTTCTGGGGCCCACAGGTGTAGGAAAAACCTACCTTGCAAAAATGCTGGCAAAATATATGTTCGACACAGAAGATGCACTTATCCGGATTGACATGAGTGAATATATGGAGAAATTTGCTGTGTCACGTCTCGTGGGAGCTCCTCCCGGATATGTGGGCTACGAAGAGGGTGGCCAGCTTACTGAGAAAGTCAGGCGTAAACCCTACTCTATTATTTTGCTGGATGAAATTGAAAAAGCGCATCCCGATGTTTTCCATCTTCTGTTACAAGTGCTGGACGATGGTGTTTTGACTGACAGCCTGGGAAGAAAGGTAGATTTCAAAAATACCATTATTATTATGACTTCCAACATTGGATCAAGACAGTTGAAAGATTTTGGCTCCGGTGTGGGATTTAGTACGAGTGCAAAAAAGCAAAGTCGTGCCAGCCACGCCCATGGCGTAATTGAAAATGCATTGAAAAGAACGTTTGCTCCGGAATTTCTAAACCGTATCGATGACGTGGTTATCTTTGAATCTCTTGACAAAGAAGATATCTATAAAATTATTGATATTGAACTGTCTCATTTGTATGGCCGCATTAATCAAATGGGCTATAAGATAAGTGTTACGGCAAAAGCAAAGGATTTTATTATCGAAAAAGGATGGGACGAACAATTTGGCGCCCGACCACTGAAGCGTGCTATCCAGAAATACATCGAAGACCCGCTTGCTGAGGAAATTATCAAAAGTACACTTAACGATAATGATGTAATAAAAATTGATTACAATGCTAAAAAAGAGGAAATCAAAGTTATGATTTCGGCTCCCAAAACTCCTGCTCCAAGAAAGAAAAAGGAGAAGAAATAATTTTGAGAAATGTTTTCTAAAAAGTAAAAAGCGGGCTGAAACAGTCCGCTTTTTTTGTTACAAAGTTATTCAAACTTAGTTTGTTGTTTTGATTCGAAACTTCAGCAAATAAATAACTTCCACGATAATACACAATAATACCTTCCTTTAGTTTATAAACAACATATTATCATATAACGAATTGATAAATAT
>WFNG01000246.1 GCA_015488735.1 Bacteroidales bacterium
AGCATAAAATAACCGAAAAGTTTTCCCGGTTTCAGGTTTTCTGTATGGCGCCAGTAATATCGGTACAGAAAAAAGAAAATCAATAAATAAGACAGCCCTTCGTAAATTTGCGTAGGATGATGTGCGCCTATGGCATATTGTGGTTCAAAGGCCCGCTTAAAAATAAAGCCCCAGGGTAATGTTGTGGCTTTGCCGATAATCTCTGAATTCATAAGATTTCCCATGCGAATAAAAAATCCAGCCAGTGGAACAACAATGGCAATACGGTCCAGTACCCAGATGTAAGACTTGTGTTTTGTTCTTGAAAAAATATATAATCCCAACAAAATGCCAATGGCTGCTCCATGGCTGGCCAGCCCGCCATGCCATACTTCGAGAATTTGCAGGGGATGGGCAAGAAAATAATGTGGCTCGTAAAAGAAAACATGTCCCAGCCGCGCTCCTACAATGGTAAAAACGAACATATAAGTAAACAAGGCATCTGTTGATTTGTCGTCTATATGTTCTTTCTTGAAAATCTTGAGGATAATCAGATAGCCGGCTACAAAGCCCAAAGCGAAAAGAAGGCCATACCAGCGAAGGGTGAAACCACCGATAACAGGAATAGAATTTGAAAGATGAAAAATATCAGGGCTTACATTCCAGACAATAAAATTTGGTAACATGGCTATAAATTTGTCTGCAAAAGTAAAAAAACATATCAGCCGGAGGGTGAAAGTGCCGGAGGTTAAAGGATAAAGAATCATAAATTTTACAAATTCCCGATAATCCTTTTTATAAACAGAAGGAAACAACTCCAAATACCCAAATAAATATTTGGAGTTGTTTAACTTAAAATCAGTATTTTACAAAATACATATATGCATTTGCCCGGATGGATGAGTAATTGAAAACCAAGTAAACAAGTCTATCTGCCACCTACTGTTTGTCCATTTTATCCATTTTGCGGGCAACAAAATAATAAATGATCAGGCTGAACCCGGCAAAAGTGAAGATGCTCATGGGGTAGGCAACGCCTTCTTCGAGTGGAATGCTCTTTGAGAGGAGAGCGCCGAACATAATTCCCACGCCAATACCCACAAGCAGCATTCCTGATGACAACATGAAGTTTTTCCAGTTGAATTTGCGATTTGTGCTAAAGAGTGATGCATCAGCTCCTTTCTCGATGAGCGATAGCCGCTCTTTGTTGCGGGTGGTGAGGAAAACATAAACAATCCCGAAAATTGTCGAGAAAACGATGAGGGGTACTAAAATATTATCAGCCATTTTGTTAAATTTATTTGGTGAATAATTTTGTTTGTCTGCTTTTTTGACGCAAAACCATCAAACCGGTTACAATCGAAAGCATTATTTTTACAATCGGCGACAGGGAATTTTTTTTAATTTAAGTTGTAACCGGAATGTTGTTTTGGCGTCAAATAAACAATGGGGAAAGTGCGTAACAGCGAAGATTTGCAATGGATAAAGGCAGTTTTGCAAGGAGATACGGAAGCTTTCCGGCATCTTGTTGTTCGCTATAAGGACTTTGTTTATTCCCTGACAGTCAATTTGCTAAAGCAAAAAGAAGAAGCAGAAGAAGCGGCTCAGGATGTTTTCTTAAAAGCATTTCGTGGTTTGCCCCGGTTTCGACATGATGCTATGTTCTCAACCTGGCTATACCGCATTGCTTATAATGAGTGCGTTACGAGGTTGCGGAAGCGAAAAACGAAACTCCCTTTGGCCGCGGATTTTAATGAAATGCATCTGGCTGGAAAAACGGAGCCGGAAGAAATACATTGGCAGCAACGCGAAGAACAATACAAACTGTTGCATGACGCTATCCGTGAATTGCCTGAAACAGACCGTGCGCTTGTTATGCTTTTTTATTTTGAGAAACTGCCGGTAGAGGAGATGTCGTTCGTTACCGGTTTGAGTGTCTCCAATGTAAAGACAAAATTATTCCGTGCACGGAAGAAACTTTATGATAAAATGGTACATATAGATGAGGAAGTGGTTTCCCGGAAAGGAGAAAGTGAAAAATGAAGCATGAGGAAATTATTTCGGAAAAAAAGATGGACGAGCAGCTGAACAACTTTTTTGCTATGGCCGGAAAGGAACATGCCCCTGCCGGCTTCACGCAAAACATCATGCGGGAAATTGAAAGAAATGACACACTTGCAACCATTTATAAACCGGTTATTTCAAAAACCGCATGGGTGGTTATTGGGGCCGGTTTTGTTGCAATTATGCTCATGGCTGTTTTTGTGTTTCCCAATACAGGTTCTGCCACGGGGGTATGGCAAAAGCTTACCGGTATTTTCAGTTTTCGACTTTCAGATGGGAACTTGTTTCACCTCCGGCACAATCTTTTGCATTTTTTATCCGGATCGCAAGTGCTGCTTTCCGTCTTATCTGTTGCCGTCGTTGTGGGGTGGCGTTATCTTTTAATGCAGACCTGGGATATCACTTTTTTAAAATCGAAAATAATCCGGGACTAGACAAACTCCTTTTCCAGTTGTGCCACCCATTTTTTGATACGTTTATCGGTTTTATCAGGCTGATTGTTTTCGTCAAGTACCAGACCCACAAACTTTCCATCTTTGTCAGCCAGTGAAAAATAGTATTTATAACCTTCCACGGGCCATTCTCCTACCACCACAGATTTATCCGGCAGTCTGCAATAAAGTGTTCCCAGTCCATCCACAAAGCTTTCCGGGTACATTACCTGATCGCCAAGGCCAAACAAGGCGACTTTTTTCTTTGAAAAATCGATATTTTCCAGCGCATAAATCCAACGTTCCCAGTCATCCTGCATTTCACCAATGCCCCATGCAGAGGTACCAAAAATAAGGTAATCATATTTACCGGGAGTTTCCCGTGGCGTATCTTTAACATTGTAAAGGTCAACCTGAAAATTTGTAAAGGCTGATTTTATTTTTTGGGCAACTGTTTCTGTCATGCCGTATGTAGAACCGTAAAAAAGTCCGATTGTTTTCATGATAATTTAGATTACTTATAAATAACGAGGCAAAAATAGTACTTTTCTATTTGTGCCTGATTATTATGGTGAACTTTTATAGAATATTATCTTTCTCTGATGCTTTCCGGCATAACCTGACGGTTATATCTTTTCTGCCAATTCTTCCATTTCAATCAAATGGTTCATTATTGCATAAACGCTTAATCCGGATACTGTTTTTATCCCCAGCTTTTTATTGATATTCTTTCGGTGTGTATTCACCGTATGGATACTTAAAAACAGTTTGTCTGCAATTTCCTGATGTGTCAATCCTTTTACAATCAGTCTGAGAATAGTAATTTCGCGTTGGCTAAGCTCCTTGTGGTCTGTACCTGTATTTTGAAGATTACCGGTTTGTCTGCGTAATTTTTGTTCCAGCGAAAATTTATTTTCATCATAAAACAGCGTTTCATCGTAGCTTGAAAACAGTTGATTTTCATCCTCTTTCTGTAGCAGAGCAAGGACTTTGGTGCTTTGATGAGAGGAGCGAACCTTCCGGATAAGTGAGCTGTTTTCAGAAGAAAG
>WFNG01000247.1 GCA_015488735.1 Bacteroidales bacterium
AATCTCCTGTACTGAATAACCTGTATTTTTGCAATAGGTTGGGTTTGCCTCCAGTATGGTGCCTGTATCATCAATTAAAATAATACCTGCCGGTGATGAACCGAAAAGTGTTTTGTAACGCTGTTCGGATTGTCGGTAAGCAGCAGTTGCCCTTATAAAGTCTTCAATATTTCGTGAGATGGAAATAAAATGAGGCTCTCCGTTGATCTCAATTAAATTGGAAGATACCAGGCCGCGGACAATTGTTCCATCTTTCATGCGCAGGTTGACGGGCATGTCTTTTACAGAACCTTTTTCTTTAAGTGCTTTTTTCAAATTTTTTCTTTGCCGGTAATCGGCCCAGATTTTAAGTTCACGGGCTGTTTTCCCGATAATTTCTTTACGTGTGTATCCCGTTTCTTCCAGAAAGCCTTTGTTTATATCAATAAATTTTCCCGTTTCCAAATTTGTAATAGCAAGGGAATTCGGCGAAATAGTAAAAACTTTCTTAAATTTCAACTCACTTTGTTTCATGGCTTCATTTGTCTTCACGTATTCTTCAACATTTCTGCTGACAGACAAGATATGAAGCACCCCATTAAAGTCGAAAATATTGGCAGAAATTAACCCGTGAATAATTTTGCCATCTTTTAGCCTGAACCGGGTTTTAAAATCTTTGGCAACACCTTTCCTGATTAACGTTGTAACCAGTCTGTCTCTGTCTTTCAGGTCGGCCCAGATACCCAGTTCAATGGATGTTTTTCCGATAGTCTCTTCCGGTGTATATCCGGACATCAGGGTAAAGTTTTTGTTAACTTCCATATACTTTCCATTGTCGATCCGGCTGATGGTGATGGCATCAGGGGATATCTTAAAGATTTCCCGGAATTTTATTTCGCTCTCTTCCAGTTCTTTTTTGGCTTTTATTTTTAAAGAAATATCATAGACGATAATTAAAAGCAGCTCTTTATCTTCATAATCTATTTTTCCCACATGCACTTCAACATCGCGCTTTTCATTGTTCGCAAGCCGGTGTTGGCTGTAAAAAAGATTTTTTTCGGAACGGAGTGCCTGCTTTACATTTTTCTCTAACACTTCCGCTGAAAGAGTTGCGTTGAGCTGAAACATATGCATTTGCATGAGCTTCTCGTACGGATACCCATAAAAGTTTACCGCAGACACGTTGGCATCCACAATGTGCAGAGTAGCCGGATCAACCATTACCATAATTGTTTTCCTGTTCCGGAACAGAGATAAATACAGTCTGTTACTTTTGTCAAGTTCCTGCTCATACAACTTTTTGTAATCAACAGGCGTTATCTTTTCTGTACTTCCCTTTTGAGAGGAAACTCCGGTGTTTTCCTGTTGGCGATTGTCATGACCCATAATATGCTGATTTTGCATCATTATTTGCGTTTCATCTACGGATATTCACAGTCTTATGTGGTTTCTTCCGGATAATGAAGCAAATAACCTCATTTATCACAAAAATATGGAATTCTGTTCAGGAAAACAAGAAAAATAAAATTTAATCAGCATGTTTGTATGCAGCCTTTTGATTTAAAAAAACCATATTGATTTCCGGTGGGATAACGAAATAATTAAAAAAAGGTAACCCTCTGAATACCCCTGTCATAAATATCCATACACCAGATTAACCAGGATTCATTTGTTCTGTTCATAATTTTATACAATTCGCTAATTTTTATACAAATAATGCAGGTTAAATCGTAATTTTGCTGCTGCAAATCTAAATTGAAAGATCATGAGAAAAAATATTGTTGCCGGCAACTGGAAAATGAACAAAACCTTTCAGGAAGCCGAAGAGTTAATTGACCAGATTGTGGTTGGCATGGAAGAGTTAAACCTCAAATGTGAGGTCATTGCCTGCCCTCCTGCCCTCTATCTCGAAATGGCATCAGATTATGCCGAAGAGAGTCGTATTAAAATAGGAGCTCAAAACGTAAGTGAACATGAAAAAGGAGCCTTTACAGGTGAAATTGCTGCTCCCATGCTGGCATCGGTGGATATGGAATATTGTATTGTGGGACACTCCGAAAGGCGAAAATATTTCCATGAAACCCACGAACAACTGGCAAAAAAAGTGGATATTCTCCTGGATTATGGCATCAAACCTATCTTCTGCTGTGGCGAAGTATTGGAAGAAAGAGAAAAAGAGATTCATTTTGATGTGGTAAAAAAACAATTGGAAGAGAGTTTATTTCATCTCAACAACGATGAGTTTTCCAATATTGTTGTTGCTTACGAACCTGTATGGGCCATTGGCACCGGCAAAACAGCCAGTGCTGAGCAGGCACAGGAAATGCACGCTTTCATCCGCAGTCTGATACTGGAAAAATATGGTTCCGAAACTGCTGAAGAAGTAACCATTCTTTACGGTGGAAGTTGCAACCCGGGCAATGCCAAGGCCCTCTTTGCCAACAAGGACGTGGACGGCGGACTTATTGGCGGCGCATCACTGAAAGCCGATGACTTTTTAAAAATTGCCAGCAGCTTCGCATAAATTTTTATCCGGATGATGGAATGAATTGTTTCATCATCCGGATTCATTTTTTCATCACCCCCATGAATTACTATCAGCTAAAGTGCCCCAAACAACCTGAGCAGGAACAAAATGACATCCTTATCGCCCAGCTTGCACAAGCCGGTTTTGAAAGCTTTGAGGAAACCGACACCCATATTCTGGCTTATATTCAGGAAAAAGATTATCAGGAAAACATCTCCGATAACATAGCACACTGCAAAAAATGGCTTGCCAGCGGGTTGGCATCCGTTACTTTTATCCCCGAACAAAACTGGAATGCAGTTTGGGAAAGTAACTACCCGCCGGTACTGATTGCAGACAGATGTTACATCTACGCACCCTTTCACAAGAAAAAACCGGAAATTGAATTCAATATTTTGGTAAAACCTAAAATGGCTTTTGGCACAGCACATCACGAAACTACCGCACAGATTATTGCGCTTATGCTGGAAGATGATTTTACCGGAAAAAGTGTACTCGACATGGGATGTGGCACAGGCGTTCTGGCTATTCTGGCCGCCATGAAAGGAGCGCAACATATTGATGCTATTGATAACGACCCCTGGTCGTACAACAACACCAGGGAAAACAAAGAAGCAAATAACATCACAAACATAACCGCAGTCTTGGGCGATGCTTCCATTTTGGAAAACAAAACGGAAGATTATGATGTTATCCTGGCCAATATCAACAAAAACATTCTGCTCCGCGATATGACGTCTTATGCCAAAGCACTAAAATCCGGAGGGAAAATATTTTTCAGCGGTTTTTATGATACCGATTTACAAGACATTAAAACAAAAGCACTTGGTTTACGTTTACTCTACAAAAATCATCGCACCAAAAACAAATGGGTCGCGGCTGTTTTCATTAAAAAATAAATCATGCGGAAGGTGTCTTTTGTGAAATGGGGAATGCTTCTGATACTAAGCCTGCTTAGTTTTCATTTACAGGCACAAAATGATTCCCTTTCCAAGACACCACAACCATTTCTGAGCCGGCTTTCTGACATTCTGTTAAACACAAGCGTTCCCGAATATCAGGAAAAAGCCCATTCCCTGCTGATACGCTTTGACAGCAGCTGGCGTAATAACCGCATCACGGCAAAACAGCAGCTCGCTGTCAGAAAAACAGTGGCACTCATGCATTCCAAACGAATACGCGCCTTCCCCTACCTGTACGAGTATCTTAACAGCATCAACCTGCTTTTGGAGACTAACCGGAAAACACCAGAATTTACAGCATGGCAACATTATGTCACACAAATATTACAAAAGCGCAGACTAAAAGACTTTCTCGATTTTCTTACCTTCACCCACGAGTTGCTGGAAAAGCACATTCTTTACAAAAAATCAAGCGCCTCCTGGCACTTTCGCAACGCAGAATTCAGTCTGCATTACGACACCACTTTTTATGTGCAATTTGCTTATCTGAATCTCATTAACGCAAGCCAAAACGACAGCACGCTGATTATGAAGACCAAAGGCGTGTATGTTTACAAACCGAAATACTGGTCGGGTAAAGATGGCCATTTGAAATGGCATCGCTTTAACAAAGGTATGGAAGAAAAGTACGCAATTTCAGGCCATTATCATTTTCATCTCAACACCAATATTTTCCGTATTGATTCCGTGCGCCTAAACTACCCCGGTTTTTTAGGAAAACAAATAGTTTTGGGGGAACTTTCGGATAGGGTTCTTGTGGGAAAACCAGGGGACAACTCCATTTATCCCCGTTTTATTTCGTACAAAAACAACCTCTTTTTACGCAGAATATACCCACAGGTATCTTTCCACGGAGGTATTGAGATTCAGGGAAAGAAATTCTATGGTATTAACATCCGGGGTGTACAACCGGAAGTGATTTTTAGCCGGAACAAAAAAACGGTCCTCAAGCTTCGCGCACAGCGATTTGAATTTGACAAAGACAAAATAGCATCCCGCGATGTGGATGCAACACTTCCACTGGAAAAAGATTCCATATATCACCCTCAATTGCAAATGCGTTACGAAGTGGCCTCCAGGAAAATACAGCTATACAGTGTTGCAGACAATTCCCGGCAAATTCCTTTTTTTGACTCTTACCACAAAATGGATCTTTACGTCCCATCACTGGTATGGAACCTAAGAACCGACAGTATCGTTTTTAAAAAAATCAGGGGCGTCAACGACCAGCAACCGGCTCGTTTTGAATCGGACCGCTATTTTAATTTGCGCGAATTTTATGCATTGCAGGGCATCGATGAAATCAACCCGCTTTATGTCGTACAAAATTTCATTAACACTTATTCTACCAACCGCATCAGTGTGGCAGCGCTTTCTTCATTTATGAATAAATCCCCCAATCAGGTGGAAGATTTACTCATGAGTTTATCAAACAAAGGGTTTGTTGTTTATAATTCAGGAGCAAAAACTGCCTTGGCAACCAAACGGTTACAGTATTTTCTAAATGCCCAAGCCGGACGAACAGATTATGATGTTATCCATTTCAACTCTGACGAAAAACTAAGGCCCAACGCCTCGCTTAACCTGAAAGACCTCAGTTTAAATATTTACGGGGTACCCCGTATTTTCATCAGCGACTCCCAACAGGTTTACATCTATCCCTACAACAAAGAAATTGCTGTCAGAAAAAACCGCGATTTTTCTTTTAGCGGAAAAGTAAGTGCCGGGTTGTTCAACTTCTACGCGAAAAACAGCACCTTCGTATATGACAGTTTTATGATTAACATGAACTATGTGGACTCACTTTCGTTCGGAGTCTGGGAAAAGGATGCTTTGCGAAACAGACGTTACGTTGCGCACGTCAAACAAACACTGCAAAAGCTCAACGGCAAACTTTATGTGGATTTACCATTTAACAAATCCGGGCGCATGCACGTACCAAAATACCCTGAATTTGTGAGTAAATCAGCAAGTTATGTTTATTACAACAGCCGTCATGTTCAGGACAGCACACTGCTATCCCGAAAATTCTACTACCGTGTTTCTCCTTTCACTTTTGATTCACTTATGACGTTCAACACTGATGGCCTGGCTTTTAACGGCAGGTTGGTTTCTGACAATATCTTCCCTCCCATTTCGCAACCACTGCGTGTTATGCCCGATCATTCGCTGGGATTTGTGTACAAAACACCTCCCGGCGGATTACCGGCTTATGGAGGAAAAGGCCGTTTTGCCGACACGCTCATTCTCAACCGACATGGATTTCACGGAAGCGGTACACTGTATTATCTGACCACAAAAACACAGTCGAAATATTTCAGGTTTTATCCCGACTCGCTAATTGCTGACAAAGCATTTAATTTCAGCGGAAAGGCTGATTCGGTAAACTATCATTTTCCTTCTGTCTATTGTAGTTCTGTCGCCTTAAAATGGAACACCAAAAACAACAAAATGAATGTTCTGAGCAGGAAAGCGGCATACAAAATGTATAAAAATGCCTCGTTACAAGGCGTGATTACAATCACTCCGGAAAAATTTACAGGAAAGGGTACCTTTACTTTTGGCCATTCTGCCCTCACCTCAAAGCAATTTTCATTTTCGAGGAACCATTTGAATGCCGATTCTGCCAGATTTGTACTTAAAAACAGGAAAACGGGCGACACCACATTCCTTGCCAGAAACTACCGCGCAAAAATTGATTTCAAAACCGGAAAAGGTTGGTTCAACCATCTCGACGAGAAATCATATTTGAAATTTCCTTTTAACAAATACATCTCCACCCTCGATCAGGTGGAATGGCTCATGTCTCAGGATAAGCTGAGCCTCTATAGCACGCACGACGAGGCCTATCATGCGCTGGATTCTCTTACCCGCAAGCAACTTGCATCCTTCCATAAGCCCGGACCGGAATTTATCGCGGTAAATCCAAAAGCAGATTCACTGCGTTTCTATGCTAAAAAAGCCTATTACAATATCGGACAATACACCATTGATGTGAAAGGGGTAAAAATTATCAAAACAGCTGATGCTGCCGTATTTCCTGATAGCGGAAGAATTACTATTCTGCAAAAAGGAAAACTGTTGCCGCTGAAAAATGCAACTATTCTGGCAGATACCATCAGCTTTTACCACAAAATTTATGATGCCCGCGTAAACATCCTCTCCCGAAAAAAATACACAGCCAGCGGCAAGCTTGATTATAAAGATATGAATGCAACCTTACAACCTGTGGTTATCAATAATGTTCATGTGGACAAATCAGGCAGGAGCGTTGCCACCGGAACAATTCCCAAAGGAAGTATCTTCTTCCTGAGCCCGGAATACTTCTTTACCGGAACAGTTATCATGCATGCAGAAGATAAATATCTCCACTTCAGAGGCGGCTACCAAATCAACGAAAATTGTGTGGACAACACCGGTAATTGGATGACGGTTGATCAGGATTTAGACCCAAATCACATCTCTTTCCGCTTTGGCAGGCATGCGAAAACGGCAGACAGCCTGCAGGCCTGGTTCGGACTGGCTTACAGCTCCCAATATCATTTTTACTATCCGTTGGTGTTACAGGCGCTGAAAAGCCCTTCGGATGAAGTGCTGATTTCTGCTTCGGGAAACCTCGAAATCAATCACAAAACCGGTAGTTTTCTTGTTGGCTCTCCCGGAAGGTTAGAGAACAAAGACATGAAAGCAAACTTTGTGGAATTAAAAACACAAAACTGTCAGTTGGTAGGAGATGGTATTTTTAACCTGGGCATAAAAAGTCCAATGCTGAAAACAAAATTTGTTGGAAAATTCAAATACCTGATTGGTTCCGACAGCACGCTGCTACATGTTGTTATGATGATGAAATTCCATTTCTCAAAACCGGCATTAAACCTCATGGCAGACAGCCTGCGGATGATTCCGGCCAAAGCGGTGGATATCTCGCAGGGAATATATCCCCTTGCGCTAAAAAAACTGCTTGACCCGAAAACGGCACAAAATGTTATCACACAGCTCTCCCTGTACGGCCAACTAAAGAAAATACCGGAAGTATTAAACAATACCATCAGTCTCTCAGACGTGCATCTTGTCTGGGATCCACTTTCACGTTCCTTTATTTCGTATGGCCCCATTGGTATCGAGACCATTGGCAACAACATACTGAACAAATACATGGATGGGATTATACAAATCCGCAAAGGCCGCAGCGGTGCCACCATTGAAATTATACTGCGCCACGGTAAGAACAATTGGTATTATTTTAATTATGCCAATGGTGTAATGGAGGTACTCTCTTCTGATAATAATTTCAATAAAGCAATTGAAGATCAGGAAGAGAATAAGCGCGTTCTAAATCCCAACAGTGATGTAAATTACTTCGAATACGTCCTCACCACCCCTAACCGTGTAGTTAATTTTTTACATTCAATGAGGCAGTTGGGGCGATTGAAATAAAAATTGGAAGTAGATTCTGTCTTGTATCCATCAGAAAATTGGATAAGTTTATTATTTTTGTTTAAAAAATTCATTCCATGAAAATTATTACAAAAACAGGTTTCGCAATCCTTGCATTGTTGTTTGTTCTGGCAGCAATGGCCCTCAAGCCTAAAGAGAGCAATAACCAGGATAAAATCAGCCTGATTCCACAACCGGTTTCTGTTAAATATACGGGAGGATATTTTACGCTAACATACAGCACAGGAATTTTCTATCAGGAAGCAAATCCCGCTTTAAAGAAATCAGCCCGGTTTCTTGCAAAAATTCTCCATCCTTCCACAGGCTTTCCGGTTCCCGTAATCCCCGTAAAGAATAAGCCTTCCGGAACCTATATTTACCTGACACTTACCGAAAATAAGGCACTTGGAAATGAAGGTTACGAGCTCAAAGTAACCAAAAAGAGGATTATCCTGTCTGCCAATAAACCAGCCGGCATTTTCAGGGGTATTCAGACCCTTCGCCAACTTCTGCCCGCCAGAGTAGAAAAATGCTACTTACAAAAAGGGCCATGGCAAATTCCCACAACAAAAATTATTGATTATCCGGCTTATGCCTACCGGGGAGCCATGCTCGATGTGGCCCGCCATTTTTTTAGCGTAAAAACGGTTGAAAAATACATGGATCTGATGGCGCTATATAAGCTTAACATTCTGCATCTTCATCTCTCGGACGACCAAGGATGGAGGATACAAATCAAGTCGTGGCCCGAACTCACCAAAATTGGCGGTTCTACTGAAGTAGGCGGAGGAAAAGGCGGCTTTTACACCCAGAAACAATTCAAGGAATTGGTGCATTATGCTGCCGATCGGTACATTACCATTGTTCCTGAAATTGACATGCCCGGACACATAAATGCCGCGCTGGCCTCTTATGCCATTCTTAACTGCAACAACAAAAGGAAAAAGCTTTTTACCGGTATAGATGTGGGGTTCAGTACCCTTTGCACCCATAAAAAGATTACTTACAAGTTTATCAACGATGTGGTTGGAGAAATTTCTGCCATCTCCCCAGGCCCTTATTTTCATATCGGCGGTGACGAATCGCACGCCACACCAAAAAAAGATTATCTTCCTTTTATTGCGAAAGTTCAAAACATTGTTGCCGCTCACCACAAAAAAGTAATTGGATGGGATGAAATAGCCCAAACCCCGTTGAAAAAAGGGACTTTAGTACAATACTGGGCCAACAAAAAGAATGTTCTTACAGCAATAAAAAAAGGAGCAAAGGTGATTCTGTCTCCTGGTGGCCGGACTTATCTGGACATGAAATATGATTCCACAACAAAACTGGGACTCCACTGGGCAGGCTATGTTAATGTAAAAAGAGCCTACAACTGGAATCCCTCCACGCTCATTCCGGGTGTTACAAAAAAAGATATCGCAGGTATTGAAGCACCGCTGTGGAGTGAAACCATAACAGATCTGAAAGACATAGAATACATGGCTTTTCCCCGTCTGATAGGTGATGCAGAAATAGGATGGACGCCCAAAAATCTCAGAAACTGGAACAGTTACAGGCTGAGACTTGGAAAACAGGCTGCCCGCCTCGATGATTTAAATGTCAATTTCTACCGGTCGAAACTGATACCATGGCAGGATTAAGCAGGCTGTTTCGATTTCAGATGTTTAAATTCAGTTGGTTTTCCGTTTTGTTTTCCAACTTTTCAGGTTCTGGTCAACCTGAAAAGTTAGGGTAAATTCCTGTACTTTTGCTTCCCATGAATAAAGCTGCCGAACTTACTTACTGGCAAAAACGCCACATTGAGCATGTGAAAAACCATCTCGCCAAAGCGGTAATGGATTTCGATATGATTTCCGATGGCGATCGTGTACTGGCTGCCGTGAGTGGCGGCAAAGATTCTCTGGTCATGCTGGATGCACTGGCCGCTTTCCGTAAATTTAAAAAGATTTCCTTTCATTTGGAGGCCATTCACATTGCCGTGGAAGATGTTCCTTATCAGGTAAACAGGGCTTTTCTAAGCGAACTTGCAGACAAGCTGGATGTTCCGCTGCACTTTGTCACCATTAGCGCCGGCATTGAACAACGAGGGAAAAAAGCACCCTGTTTTGTCTGCTCATGGCATCGGCGCAAAGCACTATTTGAGTTTGCCAAAGAAAATAATTTCCAAAAGCTGGCACTGGGCCACCACCGCGATGATGCCGTGGAAACGCTGCTCATCAACATGGCTTACCACGGACATATCTCATCTCTTCCTGGGAAACTCTCCATGTTTAGCGGAAGAATGGAACTGATTCGCCCCCTGCTGCTCCTCACCGACAAAGACACCCGCAAGTATGCTGCCATAAAACAGTTTCCAAAATTAATAAATGAATGTCCCTTTGCCAACCTCACCAAGCGCACTACTGCCCGCAAGCTTATGGAAGCACTCAACGAAATTCATCCCAAAGCTGCTGCCAATATTTTCAATGCCATGCAGCAAATTGATGAAGAATATTTACCGAAAAAACAAAACCATGCAGATGTCTGATTTTAATCTGTTTATCAATCGGCTAAAACGCAGTCTGGCACTTCCTCTTCCGGGACAAACGGCGCAAATGCGCATGGTGCCACCCACACGACAGGAAGCACTGCAAAATTCGGAAAGCAAAAATAAAGCAAAGCCCAGCGCCGTGCTTATATTGTTTTATCCTGATGGCGAAAAGATAAAGTTTATCCTCATCGAAAGGGCTGTTTACAACGGCATCCACAGCGGGCAAATTGCCTTTCCGGGAGGGCAGTTCGAACCAACTGACTCCCAACTTCGTGCCACCGCTTTACGTGAAGCTAATGAGGAAATCGGGGTCAATCCTCAGCAGGTAAAAATCCTCGGTGAGCTAACAAAAATGTATATCCCGCCCAGCCATTTTGATGTTTATCCGTTCGTAGGATTTGTGGAGAAGAAGCCCGGCTTTAAAGTGGACAACACCGAAACCAAAGCTATTCTTGAGATAAACCTGGAAGACTTTCTCAATCCAGCCTGCCAGACAATAAAAACCATCCATCACCGTACCGGTATTACGGTGGATGTTCCCTGTTTTTATCTCAACAACAAAATTGTGTGGGGAGCCACAGCCATGATTCTCAGCGAACTACTGGTAATCATCAAAAGATCCTGACCAAAAATTCTGCCATTTATTAAAGAAGAAAAATACAGAAATAAAGAAATCAAAAAAACTCAACATGTATTGTGGAAAACTTATTTAAAAGAACAGGTAAAAACTTAACGGAAATTTTTACTTTTACCTTTTCAAATGATTTATAGAAAAGAAAATTTTAATACTATGAAATTTATCATATCAAGTGCCAGCCTGCTGAAGAGTTTGCAAAAGATCAGCGGCGTGATGAGCAGCAGCAACACGCTTCCCATTCTCGACGATTTTCTGTTTGAACTCTCTGAAGAGAAATCGCTGAAGATTACCGCCTCTGACCTTGAAACTACTATTTCTGTCGTGGTACAGGTCGATATGGCCGAAAACCCGGGCGAAATTGCTATTCCCGCCCGTATGTTACTGGATATCACTAAGACCTTCCCAAATATTCCTGTTACTTTCAACGTAGATATGGATTCACAAGAAGTTCAATTGCTTGCCGGCGAAGGGAAATACAAGCTGATAGGCCACAACAGTGATGAATTTCCGCAAATACCGCAACTGGAAAATACCATCTCCGTTAACCTGAATACTTCCATGCTGGTGAATGCTTTTGGCAAAACACTTTTTGCTACCGGCACCGATGAGCTTCGCCCGGTTATGTCGGGTGTCTTCTGCGAAATTGAGGAGGATCACATGAATTTTGTTGCCACCGATGCACACAAATTAGTGCGTTATCGCCGCCACGACGTTAAATCAGAAAAAAGTGCTTCTTTCATCTTGCCCAAGAAACCTTTGAACCACCTGAAAAATATTATGCCGGATGACGCAAAAATGGAAGTAAAAATGGAATACAACGACACCAATGCCATTTTCCAGTTTGACGATGTAACCATGGTCTGTCGCCTGATTGACGGAAAATATCCCAACTACGAGGCGGTTATCCCCACACAAAATCCTTATAAACTGGTGGTTAACCGGAAAAACCTTTTGGATTCGTTGCGCCGTGTGGCCATCTTTGGGAGTAAATCCACTCATCAGGTTCGCTTTAAAATTTCAGGACAGGAGCTGGTGCTTACTGCCGAAGATATCGACTATTCGAGTAATGCCAAAGAGCGCCTGACCTGTAACTACTCCGGCGAAGACATTGAAATTGGCTTCAACTCCAAGTTCATGCAGGAGATGCTGAATACGCTTGAAGCTGAAAACATCGATGTGGAATTATCGGCTCCCAACCGTGCCGGGATTATACTTCCCGACACCAACAGCAACGAAGCCGAAGATATTCTCATGCTGATTATGCCTGTTATGCTGACACAATAGTCAAAACGATTACGAGGCTGTCTAAAAAAAGATATTTTGGAAAGTTCCCGCTAAAATTTTACTCAGAAAGAGTGCCTGAGGGTAAGCATTTTGCATTAAACCTACTTTTTGGACAACCTTATAGTCTCATTTTTACTTTCTTAAAATACTAAAAGCACATCGTGCCACAACTACAGGCTCTTTTTGATGCTTTTGAAACAGTTTCACATCGGCCAGGATGATTCGCTTTCCCGATTTTATCAGTTCTGCTTTCCCGAAAACATCCGCTTCTATGGCGCCATGGAGATAATCAATCCGCATGTCCACCGTGTTTACCTGGTCACCGGGTTTTGCCAGACTCAATGCCACAAGCCCGCCGGTGGTATCAGCCACACTGGCCAAAATACCGCCATGCCACAAACCGCGTTGAAAATCACCAACAAACCTTTCCTGAAAGGGAACACGCACTTCAGCACTGCCTATTTCCAGTTTTTGAATTTCAATGCCAAGCAACTTGTTCACCGGCATCACATTCTGGATAACCTCTTTCAGTAAAGATAAATTCCTTATATCCTCAGCAGTTTCCTGTTTCATTTTTTCATTTTTGGATTTTGTTTCTCTAACCGGTGAACAAAGGTCTAAATATTTTCGAGAAAATGAGCCTGAAACCCCTATTTTTTCTAATAAACTGATTTAAGCACCCTCATATTTTCACTTACCGGATGAAAAAATTGATGTATTTTTGAATCCTGAAGCGATAACTAAAAAGGCATAAAAGCAATCAATGAACCTCAGTAAGATAAAAAAAGTTCACCGAAGCAATACTACCGGAAATCACATTTTCTCCCTTCTGATTCCCAGCTGGAACAACCTGGAATACCTGAAACTTTGTGTACGGAGTATCCGGCAAAATTCCATCCATCCTCATCAAATCATTCTGCTGATAAACGAGGGGAAAGACGGGAGCTTAGCGTGGGTTGAAAAGCAGAAAGACATCGATTATGTGTATGCACCGGAAAATCTGGGAATCTGCTACGGGCTGAATGCCTGCCGGTCGCTGGTGCATACGGATTACATGCTCTACATTAACGATGACATGTATGTATTGCCCGGATGGGACGACATCCTGCTGGATGAAGTCCGCAAGCAAAAGAACAATTCTTTTATGTTATCCGCTACCATGATTGAGCCTTATGATATTAAAAACATCTGTGGTATCGTAAAAAACTATGGGGACAGCCCGGAGAATTTTAAAGAAGACTTGCTGTTACAGGAATTCCGCCAACTTGAAAAAGAAGACTGGTCGGGAAGTACCTGGCCGCCCGTTTTAGTACCCACAGAATTGTGGGATGTGGTCGGCGGCATGAGTG
>WFNG01000248.1 GCA_015488735.1 Bacteroidales bacterium
GTATTGACTTTTAATCATTCTCGTTTATCTTTGCCGTGAATTTATAAATACAATCATCATGAAAACAAAAAAAGCGCCTTTGAGTATTCGAGTCATTTACCAGGTTACCAATATTTCATTTTGGATAGCGCTGGGCCTCTCTTTGATTTTATTAGTCAGTAATATTCTCCTATTCACAGGCGTCATCAGCAGCAACAATTTATATAGCCGAAATTTACAGGTTAATGTGAAAGTTACAGATACTCCTCATACACACACAGGCAATCTGAATTTAAACTTGAAGGTGGCGGATACTGCCAATTATTTAGATTTCATTAACCCACACAATTTTTTTGCAAAAAAAGTTGCTCCTTTTCTGCTTTTATATTTTTCAATTTTTACCTATCTCATTTGGGTTTTTAGAATATTTATTACAAATGTTAAACGTGGAAAGACCTTTACGGTGAAGAATATTTTTCTGTTAAAAAGAATATCTTATGCTTTAGCTGCTTTCTGGCTTGTTGTTTTTTCTTCCGAACAACTTGCCAATTATTATTTATCAGGTCAACTTGAAATTTACAAAAGTTTCCTTTCAAATGAATATCTGTTATGGGATGCCTTATTTATCTGGGTTCTGGCGCACATATTCATCACCGGCCTGAAATTGCAACAGGAAAAAGAATTAACAATTTAAAGACATGGCAGTTATCGTAAATTTGGATGTCATGCTCGCCAAACGAAAAATGAGCCTGACGGAACTCTCGGAAAAGGTAGGCATTACCATGTCGAATCTTTCCATTTTGAAAAAGGGAAAAGCCAAAGCCATCCGGTTTTCCACGCTGAACGCCCTTTGTAATGTATTGGAATGTCAACCGGGCGATTTGCTGGAGTTCCGGATTGATGAAAGTCCGTAGGCCGAAAAACCAGTAAGCTGATGGATGGAAAACTACCGAAGATGGTACTACTTTTCACAAAAGAGTATCGCCAATTACGACTATCCCCGTGAGGGATGTTAAACAAGAAATCTTAACACCCAATAAATAACAAAATGAAAAACATTTCAAAAATTTTAATCCTCATTATTGCAATTTCATTGCTGGGTTGTAATGCTCATTCAACAAAAAACAATTCGGTTAAAATCAGTAAAAGTCAAATTGCACAATACGAAAATGTTTTTAAAAACCTGAACGAATACCTCGCCAAAGAAAATGGTAAACTATGGAATCACCAGCTATACGGGGCACTTATGTTCGTGAACAGAAGCAACAGAATCATCATTGCCAATGAACCGGACAACAGCGGCGTTCTAACAAAAAAAGGAGGCGTTTACGTGGGCATTTTGCCAAAAGACATAAATATAGCCAACACCGCCTTCAATTGGAACGGGAAAAGATGGTCAATGGTTATGTTGCCCTTACCAAAAAACTATAATGAAAGGCTAAATCTTCTCATCCACGAACTGTTTCACAGAATACAGCCGAAAATCGGTTTTGCCAACCTGATAACGAAACAAAGCAACCATTTGGATGATTTAAACGGAAGGATTTATTTAAAACTGGAATTAGCAGCATTATCAAAAGCACTGGAATCAGACAACCTGGCCGTCAGGCAAAAACATATCAGAGATGCGTTGCTGTTCAGGCATTACAGATATGAACTTTATCCCGGGGCAAAAGAGGCTGAAAACACATTGGAAATCAAGGAAGGACTGGCAGAATATACCGGCTCTATTTTGAGTGGCAGGACGGATAAGGCGCTGAAAGAACACTATATAAATGCCATCAATAATTTTTATAATTACCCCACATTTGTCAGATCTTTTGCCTATGTAACCATTCCTGTTTACGGCTATTTTATGAACTTAAAAAATCCCGACTGGAACAAAGGAATAACAAAAAGCACGAATTTAACTGATTTTATCACGAAATTTTTCAATGTTACTATTCCTTCCCATTTAAAAGATACGATAAACAGGATCAAAGACGCCTATGGTTTTAATAAAATTTCCGCTTTTGAAATAAAAAGGGCCGGTCATCGTAAGAAACTGATAACTGAATATGAAAAAAAATTTGTAGAAAATCCCACTTTAACTATCCGGTTTGAAAAAATGAATATCCAATTTGATCCAAGGAATATTATGCCGTTTAAAAATCTCGGAACAGCCTATCCAAACCTACGGATCACAGATAATTGGGGGATACTCACTGTTAAAAATGGCGCATTATTAGGCAGGAGCTGGCAAAAAGTAACGGTCTCAGAGCCAATTGAAATTACGGATTCAATCATCAAAGGTGATGGCTGGAAACTTCAGTTGCATGATGGCTGGGAATTAGTTAAAATCGGGAAAAATTACATATTGAAAAGAAAATAACGGACTTTCAACAATACATCTGCCTTGTGGTGGTTAGTTGTAGATTTTGTCCTGTATTTGTTTCACATGTCATCAATACGATAAAATTATAGGGGCGCAGTCTGTGAAACAATCAGATGGCGTTGTGTTTCTTCAGATAGTTTTCTCTGGTCTGACTTTCCATGGGTTCCGGTATTTTTTTTAATTTTGGCGGCGCAAGCGGCAGCTAAAAAAGCCGCGGAAAAACAGACACTAATACAGAAAATTGTGAACTCCGAACCTGATTATCATAACACCGCGTTAAAATTTGCAGACGGCGATATCCCTTCCGGGAAAATGGCCTGGCGAAGTCCTTCCAACATTGCTCTGGTGAAATACTGGGGTAAGAAGCCGGTGCAGATTCCACAAAATCCTTCCATCAGTTTCACGCTGAGCAAATCTTATTCAGAGACGGAAGTGAGTTATTCTCCTGCTGTTTCCGGAAGTCTGGAGATGGAATTTTATTTTGATGGACAACGGAACTCTGTCTTTGAAGAAAAGACGGCAAATTTCTTTCAAAGCTTGTCAGATGTTTTCCCTTTTGTGAACCAGCTGAAGTTTATCATTCGTTCTCAAAATACTTTTCCCCATTCTGCCGGTATTGCCTCTTCTGCCTCGGGAATGAGTGTGCTGGCCATGATTTTGTGTGACATGGAACGGCAACTCTTCAGTACGTTGAAAAACGATGTGGATTTCCGCCGCAAGGCTTCCTTCATTGCGCGATTAGGTTCCGGAAGTGCCAGCCGGTCGGTTTATGGCGGGTTGGTTATTTGGGGTGAAACAGAGGTCGTTTCCGGAACTTCAGATCTTTACGGCTTTCCGATGAACGAAGAAATTCACGAAATTTTTACCCGTTATCAGGACACTATTTTGCTGGTGGATGCCGGGGAGAAAAAAGTCTCCAGCCGCGTGGGACATGGTTTAATGAACAGCAATCCTTATGCGGGAGAACGGTTTAAGCAGGCACATGAAAATTTATCTGAACTTTTACAAGCCATGCGCGACGGTGACACAGCGACTTTTATCCGCATTACCGAGTCGGAAGCACTTACGCTGCACGCCATGATGATGACTTCACAACCCTATTTTCTGTTGATGAAGCCCAATACGTTACAAATTATCGAACGGATTTTTACTTTTCGCGAAAAAACAGGTTTACCGGTAAGTTTTACGCTGGATGCCGGTCCAAACGTGCACATGCTTTATCCGGCAGCCATAAAAGCGGAAGTAAAGCAATTTATAGAGGATGAGCTGGTTTCGTTTTTGAGTCCGCTGGGGTTTATTGACGATGAAGTAGGGAAAGGTCCGGAGAAAATCTTGTAGTCATGCCGCAACGCGAAAATTTCTATTCCAAGATATTGCTTTTTGGCGAGTATGCCCTCATGGCAGGTTCGCCGGCATTGAGCATTCCTTACAACAGTCTGCATGGTGCTTTTGCCTTTGGTAAGCCAAACGGCCTTTCCGGGTTTGACTCCAACAGTCATTTAAAGAAATATGCCGGGTACCTGCACGAACTTTCGCGGAAAGCAGACTTTAAAGGTAAATTAAATACCGCGGAACTGGAAAAAGATATTGCCGGTGGGCTTGTGTTTGAAAGTAACATCCCGTTGGGATACGGACTGGGGAGCTCGGGTTCTCTGGTGGCTGCTGTTTACGAGCGTTACGGGATGAATAAAATCCAGGTTGAGGCGGCTCTCTCCAACGATAAACTTGTTGCTTTAAAACAAATCATGGCGGCCATGGAATCGTGGTTTCACGGGAAAAGTTCCGGGCTGGACCCCCTGATTTGTTATTTGCAAAAGGCGGTGATGGTCAAGGGAGAGAATAAATTGGAGGTGGTTGACTTACCACAATTTAAATCAAATACCGGCGGGGCGATGTTCCTGCTGGATACAGGTACCACCGGTGAAACACAACCGTTGGTAAATTATTTTGTAAACCAGTGTGAAAAGGCTGATTTTCTTGATAAAATCAAATCGGAACTCGTTCCGCTCAACGAACAGTGTATCCGGGCTTATCTTTCGGGAGACACGGAAGTGTTGTTTCCCTGTGTGGAAAAGCTGTCCGCTTTTACACGGCAATATTTCCAACCCATGATTCCCGAAAAAGTACTGCCTGTTTGGGAAAAAGGTTGGGAAACCGGGAAATATTTTCTAAAACTTTGTGGTTCGGGCGGGGGCGGAATGATGCTTGGATTTACTCCCGATTTTGAGCAGATAAAAAGTATTTTAAAGGCATTTCCCATAAAAATAGTTCAGCAATTCTAAAGAAAAAACAATGACAACAACAAACCAAAGGCATTCGGATGACGAACTAAAAGCCATTTTTGAAGATTATCTTTTTACCAAAGGTTACGAAAGTTTTCCGGAGGTGTTGTACAAACCGGCGTTGCAAATTATGAAAATGAAGGCCAAGCGCCTTCGTCCCGTGTTGCTGCTGACGGCTTGCGAAGCATTCGGCGAAAACATTGCAAAAGCACTGGATACGGCTTGTGCCATCGAGACATATCACAATTTTACGCTGGTACACGATGATATTATCGACGAAGCGGATATCCGGCGAAATGAAACGACGGTGCACAAAGCTTTTGGCGTGAACAAAGCCATTCTTACGGGCGATGCCATGTTGCTTCATGCCATTCATTTACTGAACAAAGCACCCCGCGACAAGCATTTTGCTCTGCTTACCGCTTTTGAGAAAGTAGCTGCCGAAGTTATTGAAGGGGAACAGTATGATGTTGATTTTGAAGATATTCCGGAAGTCTCTTTAGATGAATATCTGAACATGATTCGGCTGAAAACTTCCGTTTTGCTGGCCGCAGCTCTTCACATGGGAGCCATTATTGGAAATGCTTCTCCCGAAGACCAGAAACACATTTATGATTTTGGCGAAAAGCTGGGGTTGGCTTTCCAGATTAAAGATGATTATCTCGATACTTTTGGCGACCAGAAAACATTTGGCAAGCGGATTGGCGGCGATATTCTGCAAAACAAAAAGACATACCTGCTTTGTCTCTCGCTGACTAAAGCCGATGAAGCACAGCGCCGGGAAATCTTCAATGTTTTTGAAGAAAAAGAGGAAGAGAAAAAAATTGAGGCTATGAAGGCTATTTATGAGCAACTGAATGTGCACAAAGACACCTTTGCCATCATGGAAAAGTTTTATGATGAGGCGCTGGAATCACTGGATGCACTTTCTATTGGCAAAGTGCAAAGTCAACGGCTTTACGAAATGGCAGAATCAATTTATAAAAGGAGTTTTTAAATCCCCAGCTGTTCTTTCAGACTTTTGATACGGCTTTTGCTTACCTGCACTTTGGTACCGTCTTTCAGAATGACCATGTAGCTTTCTTTGCCATATTTTTCCAGTTTTTCCATTTGGTCGAGGCGGATGATGTGCGAACGGTGAACCCGAAGAAATTGTTCCGGCGGGAGTTGCTTTTCTAATTGTGTCATGGTCTCTTTTTTCAGAAACCGGCCTTTGGTAGTGTGAAATTCAACGTAATCGTCCTGCGCTTCCACGTGCCTGATTTCGTCCACGGGAATCACGTCGATCCGGTTGCCTGTTTTTACGAAAAACCGTTCTTGCGGCCCGACCGACTCTTGAACCTGCTCTTTCAGTTTTTCCAATGCATGGTTTGAATGAGATTTGGTTTTCAGGCGGTTAAAAACTTTTTCCAGTGCCTGGTCAAAACGTGTTTTGGAAAACGGTTTCATGAGATAATCAACGGCGTTCATCTCAAAAGCACGCAGGGCAAATTCGTCATAAGCAGTAGTGAAAATAATTTCAGGATACTCCTCCAGCAATTCCAGCATTTCGAAACCGGTGAGTTTGGGCATTTGAATGTCGAGGAAAATTAAATCGGGACGATATTCGGCAATGGCTTTAATGCCTTCAAAGCCGTTTTCACATTCAGCCACCAGTTCTATTTCGTCGTGAGACTGCAAATAAGCTTTCAGCAAATCACGGGCTGGTTGTTCATCTTCAATGATTATGGCAAATATTTTATTGTTCATGAGTTACATCCGTTTGTTTTATTTTTTTTCGTCTCATATAAACGATAAGAAAATCACTGTGCTAGTTTTCTTTTATTTCTGCCAACTTAAAAAATTCATCCAGTTTATTTTCCAGTAACTTTTTATCGAATAGTTTTGTCTTATATTCTGAAACTAATGCCGGTGAAATACTTCTACTCAGTGCGTACTCTACAACTTTCGCATCTTTATTTTTGCAAAGAATGATACCGACACTTGGCTTTTCGTGCTCCTTTTTTATATCTCTGTCTAATGCTTCAAGATAAAACTCCATTTTCCCCAAATATTCAGGTTTAAAGTCGGTGATTTTCAAATCAATTGCTACCAGACATTGAAGGTCTCTATGAAAGAACAATAAATCCACAAAAAAATCTTTTTGTCCAACTTGTATTCTGTATTCTTCCCCAACAAATGTAAAATCTTTTCCAAATTCAAGGATAAAGCTTTTCAAGTTTTTAATAATTGCTTTTCTTAAATTTTTTTCTGAAAACTTTTCCGGTAATTCCAAAAAGTCCAAGATGTAATTGTCTTTGAATATTTTTTCCGCGGTAGGATGAATTTCTCTCACCACTGGTGAGAGTTTCTCAGTAGAAAGAATAACTCTCTCAAAAAGAGCACTATCAATTTGTCGTTCGAGCTCTCTTTTCGACAATTTTTCAGAGATGGCCAATTTGATGTAGAATTCCCGTTCTTTTTCAATTTTTGATTTAGAAACAATAGTCATGTTATTAGTCCACGAAATTTCTCTCACCAGTAGTGAGAGTTTCTCGTTTTGGAAATAGACCTCATAAAACTGTTTCATTCTCCACAAATTTTGGGAAGAAAAGCCCTTTAATTGAGGCTCCTTTTGCTTTAGATAGTTAGACAAATTATTCACAATACGTTTGCCCCATTCCGAGTTATTGATTTTCTCGCTGATATATTTTCCAATATTCCAGTACAAACTGATAAGCTCGGAATTTACAGCGTGATAGGCTTTTGTTTTTGCGCTAATAATTAGGCCTCTTATTTCGGCAAATTGTTGGACTAATTCCATTGTTGTGTCGTTTAATTTTTTGGTAACCGTAAAACAGCTCTGAAAACCATCTTGTCTGCCACGGTTTCCAGTAAATCGCTCCGGAGATAAATTAGTTGTAGTCGTTTCCGAATATTTTTTAGGCCGATGCCTTCGCCTTTGGGTTTCTTCACTTCCGGGTCGTAATCGTTGCTGATTTCGATGACAAGATAGTCATTTTCCTCTTTACAGGATATCTCCACCTGCACCTCATCGGAGCTGTTGTAAACGCCGTGTTTTATGGAATTTTCGATGAGGGGTTGCAAAATCATGTTGGGAATCTGCTGGCTATAACAGCTTTCGGGGATATTGTAAACAAAATTCAGCCGTTTGCCGAAACGTACTTTTTCAATTTCGAGATAACGTTTCAGGTTTTCAAATTCTTTTTGCAGACTAGTTCTTTCGTTTTTGTCGTGGCTTAGCGAGTAACGAAGGAAATCAGAAAGTTTAATGACCATTTCCTGGGCTTTCTCAGGACTGGTGATGGTGAGTGAGCTAATGGAATTAAGACTGTTGAATAAAAAGTGAGGGTTGATTTGTGATTTTAATGTTTCCAGCTCTGCTTTGGTCACCAGGTTTTGCAATTTACTTTCCATTTTAAGCTTTTCCTGTAAGTCATCATAATAAATGATGAGGTAGTAAAACATCACAAAAAGCAGATAATAAAATATGCCCATGACGGCCCGCCAGGCCAGCGAATTTTTCAGAAACAACATGTAAGCTTCATCATTACCGAAAAAGCTTTGCATAATAAAATAGCTTGTAACCAGCCAGAGTGTGATAACGACTATGGCTATAAGCAAATGATTGAAAAGCATATCGAAAAATGATGGCTTTTCTTTCAGGTTAAACCTGATAACATACCAAAGGCTATAGCCAATAAGCAAAAAAATAAGATTGAAAACAAGTGAATCAGCGATACTTTCCGTTCCGTTTATCCCGTAAAAAAAATTGAGTACCAATGTGTGTACCGCCATAATTACGGCCCAGATAGCGAGATAGCTAATGAAATAATTTTTATTTTTGGAAACGGGATTTAGCATTATTTACTTGCGTTTTTCTTTTCCTAAAAAAGATTGTTATACCCAGACAGTTTCTATTTTACTTACCCGGTTATCCAGGTTATACCGTTCCACCATTCCGTCGATGAGAAAGACATCAATAATCCAGCCGATGCCAAAAAGCTGGCCGGTGAGCAGATAAAGGATGGCACTCCAGTATTTCCCCAGGTAAAAACGATGGGCAGACAGGAAGCCCAAAAAGAACCACAAAAGGTAAGCTGCTACTTTTGATTTCATTGTTGTGAATATTTAAATTAAAAACTTTTTATTTCAATACCACCAAGCATAACCAGGCCTTTCACAACCAGGATGTTGTCTTCGGGAGAGGTCATTCTAACTGCACGTTTATCAGAAAAACCGCCCAATATGGAAATAGCATCTGACTGTACAGACCAGGTTTCAGGAATAACAAACTTGGTTCCGCCGAATAGCGTAAAGACATCAATAACTGCTACTTTAGAAGCAAACTCCACGTGGCGTAAATCAAATTCGGAACCGCCCATCACGGCAGTGATATTGCCACCTTTAAAGTTTTTAGACTGGATGATTTTTATCCCGCCACCGAACAGGGAAACATCATTCAGATAGCCATTGTTATCTTCTTTCGGGTTCCCTTTGTCATCGTAACTGATATGCTGATGCGGACGTTGCCTGTAAATCAATAACAGCCCCAGGCCGATAAAAATTAGTGGCCAAAGGACGTCTTTGAAACGGACGGAATAACCAAAGATATCGGGTAACCAGAAAAAAACGCCGACACTAATTAGAATATAGGCTGCTTTTTTGTTTGGACGGCTGGCGAGCATGATGAGGCCGATATAGATAAGGATGCTTTTCCATGAGAAAAGATATTGACCCATGCTGACATCAAAAAAATCGAGATTGGAGAGCATTAATACAGCCCCGACAAAAATCAATATCCCGCCGATAACGAGTTTGCCAGTTTGGGAGCTGTGGTATTTGTTAGGATGATTTTCCATTATGTTCTGCTTTTATATTTGTTGCAAAGATAGGACTGTTAGTACGGTCCAAAAAAGAAAAATCGGTGAACGACAGCATTTTGTCGGTGAACGGGGGATTTATTTTATTTTTTTTCCACCATTCCCCTGCCAGGTATAGTTGTTCAGGGCAAAGTTCACCGCATCTTCGTAAGCATCAAAAGAGGTGCATTTTTTTATTTTTCCAAAAACCCTTTCCGGGCGGTCGAAAGAAAGTGAAAGATAACTCCAGAACTCTTTCATTACATTGATGGTTCGCAGGCTGTCGTTGAATGCTTTGCGGTAGGTATAATAAAGGTCATCCACGTATTTACGGATAACACCAAGCGGAGGTTCGGGTATCGGGATGCCCTTTAGCTGTCCGGGCAAAAACGGGTCGGCGAGTAAACCACGACCAATCATCCAATAGTTCAGCTGTGGAAATTGTTGTGTTATATCTTCAAAATCCGCCGGGGAGAAAATGTCACCGTTGTAAACCATCTCGTGCATTGATTGTTGCAGGACTTTTCTGAAAGTGTCGGTGTCAACATTGCCTTTGTACATCTGCTCTCCCAGACGTGCGTGTACAATGATTTCAGAAAGCGGAAACTTGTTGAACACCGGAAGAAGTGCCATAATTTCATCTGCATTGTGGTAGCCCAGCCGGCATTTTACTGATAGCTTTATGGGAAGGGATGGAAAAACGGTTTCCAGAATTTCCATAATTTTTTCAGGATAGGGCAGTAGTCCGGAACCTCTCATTTTCCGGGCAACCCGCGGGAAAGGACAACCCAGGTTCCAGTTGATTTCGCTAAACCCCATGTTGTGGCACAACTTTCCGAAAAGGAGAATTTCACCTGCATCTTTGCTTAAAATCTGGGGGATTACCGGCACGCCGTTGTGACTTGTTTTCTCCAGCTCTTTTCGCCTTGAGCGTAAGCTTTTTTCGTTATTGATACCGGTAAAAAATGCCGTGAACAGCTTATCGGTTCCGGGAAAATGGCGGGTAAAAATTTCCCTGAATACCTGTGTAGTGATGCCCTGAAAAGGGGCGAGGTAAAGTGTATGTGTTTTCGGTAACAACATTTAATATCTAAATCTCAAACGCGTTTGTGCCATAGGCACTCCTACGGAGTAAGCGTTCGTATTTCCAAATCTTTTAAAAATAACATTGGTGCAACATTACTGGTCCAAGTGGATGCCTGAACCAGATTGTGCGTATAGTATTTTCATTATTCCATCCCAATGGCTACAAAAGGATTAGTTTTTTTTTCAACACCAATACTCGTATCGGGGCCGTGACCGGGATAAACAACTGTTTCATCCGGCAGGGTAAAAAGTTTTTCCCAGATGCTTTTTTGCAAAAGATCGTAATCACCGGTAGGCAGGTCGGTGCGGCCAATACTCTGGTTGAAAAGCACATCTCCCGTTATGACAAATCCTTCCGGTTCGGCGTAGAAGCAAAGGCTTCCATCAGCATGTCCGGGAGTGTAAAAAACTTTCAGGACATGTTTTCCCAAGGTCAGTGTGTCCCCTTCGTCAAGTGGAATATCAATTTTCTTAACACCATCAAAAGGCAGTCCGAAGCGTGCGGAGCTGTCCTCAGCCCGGTCTATAAAGCCCTGTCCACCTGGATGTGCAGCCAGTTTCACCTGATAGCGTTCGGCCACTTTCCTGTTGCCGATGATGTGGTCGATGTGGCTGTGTGTGTTTATCAATAGTATGGGTGTAAGGTTGTTTTCTGATATAAAAGTCTCTAATTGTTGCATTTCTGCATGATTAGAAACCGCCGGATCAAAAAGAAGACAATCACCATTCTCGTCGTAAACGACATAGGCGTTCAGTTGGAAAGCATTGAAGATAAATTTTTTTATCGTGAGCATAATTTTCTTTTTATTTGGAAAGGCAAAAATACAATATCAGCAGGAATTCATAGCACTTCATGATGTGACTGAACAGAAACAGGCTTTTTTTAACCGGAGAAAACTATGCCCTTTTATTTTGCAATAATTTCCTTCATATCCAGCAGTTGTTCAATAATGGAAGATATATTGCCGGCATTTTCCCAGGTAAGAAAATGACTTCCGCCTTTGATAACAAAATTGGAAGATGCTTTGTGAACAGGCATGATGCGATCAGCTGTACCATGAATTTTAAACAGGTTTTCCGGTCTTTTATCGTTTTTCCAATGAAGAATAATACCCACTGCCCATCGGACAAAATATATATCTGCACCGGTAATAATTTCGTCAAATAACTTTTTATGCTCCGGTTTTTTCAGGCTGAAGAGGTAATATTTTAACCGTCCGGGTTTGTTCAGCAATGCTTTTGGAACAATTTTTTCAAAGTTTAGCCTTCCTGCCATCCGGTAAAGCAACGGTAATTCTTTTCGGGTGGCAGCACTGGAAATAAGAATACTGAGAGCCGGTTTGATTGTTTTGTTGATTTCGGTAACCACCAGTCCGCCAAACGAAAGTCCAACAAGAACGTCTCCATTTTTTATGCCGTATTTTTTTGTCAGGCGTTGACTATAGTTACCGAGTTCTTCATCTTTTTCAGGCTTTAACCAGGAGACATTAATTTGGGTTAATGTTGTCTTTATTTTAAGGTTGGCAAAAGCTCTCTCGTCAGCACCTAGGCCGGTGAAGTAAAAAATTCGGGGAAAATGGTTTTTGTTATATAATTTTTTCGTTTTCATTGTTAAAATGGAAAAAGCTAAAATTCACTTTCCCGTATTTGCGATGACTGTGAAAAAAAGGTTGATTTGCGAAATCAATTTCTTTGGGATGTTCTATCACCAGCCATCCGTTGTTGTTCAGGATGTTATTACTAAAAATATGTTGGCTGATGTCTTCAATGCGATCCAGATTATAGGGGGGATCGGCAAAGATAAGATCATATTTCTTTGGATTCTGTTTGATAAACCGAAAGCTGTCTGCCTGACGAACCTGCATGTTTTGCATCTGGAATTCTTTGGCAGCGTGGCGTATCCATTCTGTACAATTTCGGTTTTGATCCACGGCAGTTACTTCTTTGCAGCCGCGCGAAATCATTTCAAAGGAAACAGCACCAGTCCCTGAAAACAAATCGAGAACTACCATCTTTTGGAATTCAACCAGGTTATTTAAAATATTAAACAAGCTCTCTCGTGCTCTGTCGGTGGTGGGACGAACGGGCAGGTTGGCAGGCGGATTAATTTTCCGGCTTTTGTATTTTCCTGCTATAATTCGCATTGCAACACATTAAAAAGTGTGTAGTATTTATGGCGCCTTATATCATCGAGCAGATAGGAATAAAAGAAGTTTTTATTTTCGCGTATAAACTCTACATGCCTGATATATTGGCAAATAAGTTGATAATTATCGTTGTCTTTATCGATATTACCCATAATGAGCAGCCGGACTTCTTCCGGATTCAACGAAAGCTGTTCCATTGCAGACAGCAGGAAGTAAGTAAAATCTTCTTTGGTGTGAAAGATAAAGTTGTTGGTATAAAAAAGACGGTTTTCCTTAAAATATACTAAATCGAAACTGTCATTATGAACATCGAGAAACAGGCTCTTTTCATCAAATTTATTTTTGAAATTGACAGTAAGACTTTCGATGAGCGCAGAAGAATAATGAACGATGTGCACATTTGGCCAGAATTCTTTTACCTTTTCGGCAAGTGGATTGGGAAGATAATACACATTGGCCGATCCTGTATTTTTTAATTCATCAAAGATTATCCGGTGGTTTTCCTGAAAGGGATGGTTGAAACCAAGATAAAGATTTTTGTGTTGACTGTTGAACAGTGGCAACGGAACAAGTGTGTTGAAACTATTCTGTATCAGACAATAAAAATCCATGTAGGGGAATGCAAACCATGGATAATCATTCAAAATAAGGTCAAACAAAAGAGGAATGTCGGCAGGTTCCTTTTTTTCGTCGAAAAGATAATGTTGCAGCCCCACAAATTTATTCCTGTCAGGGTTGTATATAGAAAAAGCAAGGCCATGCATATTTATTTGCATGGCCATGATGTACGAACGTGTTTGTGACGCTTTAAAAGATTTGTCGAGATAGCTTATATGTGGTTTAATACTATATGGCATAACTGCCGCGTATTATTCCCAGTTGCCATCAGTGGAAGGTTCTGTCATAGAGCCGACTTTTAGTCCGGGATATTTTTTCAGCTCCTTTCGCGTTGCTATCAGGTTTATGACCAGCTGTTTGTTCATTCCTTCCAGGAACGTGGTGTAAGGTGCTTTCGCTTCAAACACATTGACTTTGATACCACCTTTTTTAATAATCCCGGCTTTAAGTTTGAATTTTTTTCCATTAGAGAATGGGATAATGTTAATGTGATGATAGTCAACGTTTGGCTGGTTTTTAAACAACGAATCGGAAACTTTAACATAACCCACTGTATCATTTATGGTGAGAGTGTAGGTGGTGTCGTGCGGATCGGGAATCATTTTCACGACAGGAATCTGGGCACTGTCCATGAATCCAATCAGGGTGTCAAAAGAGCCGGTGTACCTGTTGTTCAGCTGTCTGTAAATAAACTCTGCCGAGCGAATATCTTTAAGATATTGTATAACAACTTTTTCACGCGCTCTTTTTTGTTTGTTAAAGTTCACAGGCCGCATAATACTAGTGTAAGTAAAGTAGCCTAAAACCACTGCAATGGCTATCAAAATAATTTGAATAACTGTCTTTTTCATGTGATAAAAATTTATCGACAAATTTATAACTTTTTAGGATTCCAAAAATATTTTTGTTGTAAAGGAATTTGTTTTTTGCTTATTTAGACAGAGTAAAACATGATAATACATTATAAATCAGTGTAGTCGGGAATGTTTTTAAGAAAGTAATAACGTTGTTTTTCGTAATCCATTTTACAGCAGTAATGCAAGATACCGTTACTGATAATAAGATAATCGGCCTGAAGCGCGAGATTGTACCTTGCAACCTGATCGAAAACGGTCTGGCTAAGCTTGATTTCCGGGGCTTTAAATTCTATTAATAAAAGAGGTGTGCCATTATTTTTATAAACAACGGCATCAAATCGCCTCGGCATTCCATTTATCATTAGACTTTTTTCAACACTCATCAGCGAAGCCGGATAATGTTTTTCGCTACACAAAAAATGCAGAAAATGCTGGCGCACCCACTCTTCGGGTGTCAGGCGGACATATTTTCTCCGAAAAGTGTCGAAGATGTCATCTCCTTTTCCTTCGTTTTTCCTGATTTTCACTTCGTAAGCAGGCAGGTTGAGTTGCATTTTTTTATTTTCAATTGAAAGTGTAAAAGTAGGGATATTTTGATGGGCAGGGATGGAAGCGATATCCGGTGGCAGACGGGGGCTTTGGTTTTTGCTGACAGGCGGAGGCTGAGGCACGAAGACCCCGTACTGGCATTGCAAAACCTGCCGCCGGCAACAGTGATATAGCGGACAGCCCGGTACGGTTCGCGTGGGCTTTGCGCGTGGGAACCGTAGCCACCCAATAAAATAAGTACCCGAATACGCCCCATACCACGCATCATTTTCACGGGCAAGCCACAATCTTTTTACTTTTGCAAAAAAGAAAGCTTATGTACACAGCAGAAGCCATGAAAGGCCTGTCGAAACGACTCGCGGCCTTGAGGGGGTACCTTTGACGTGGACCGCACGTTGATGGAAATTGGAGAAGAAGAAGAGAAAACACAGTCGCCTGATTTTTGGAATGATCCGAAAAAAGCGGAGCTGTTGCTGAAAAAAATCAAGGTGAAGAAAAACCGGATGGAGGCTTTCGCCAAAGCTGAAGAAGCTTTTAATGACGTAAAAGTTTTGGAAGAGTTTTTTCAGGAAGGGGATGTCTCGCATGAGGAAATGGACGAGCAGTTTGCCAATGCACTGAAGCAGGTGGAAGAGCTGGAATTCCTGCAAATGCTTGGCAGAGAAGAGGATAGCCTGAATGCTATTTTGAAAATCAACCCCGGCGCCGGCGGTACGGAAAGTCAGGATTGGGCGGAGATGCTCATGCGCATGTACATCCGTTATGGTGAGCGCAAAGGTTTCAAAGTGAAAGAACTGGATTTTCAGGAAGGCGATGTGGCCGGTATTAAATCGGTGTCGCTGGAGTTTGAAGGGGATTTTGCTTTCGGCTACCTGAAAGGAGAAAATGGGGTTCATCGTCTGGTGCGACTTTCGCCCTTCGACTCGGCCAACCGCCGTCATACCTCTTTTGCTTCGGTTTATGTTTACCCCGTGGTGGATGATTCCATAGAAATTGCCGTGAACCCGGCGGATATCAGCTGGGATACTTTCCGCAGCAGCGGTCCTGGCGGACAGAATGTAAATAAGGTGGAAACAGCTGTTCGTCTGCGGCATGAGCCTTCGGGACTGGTCATCGAATGCCAGGAAACCCGCTCGCAACAACAAAACCGTGAAAAAGCTCTCCAGATGCTGCGTTCACAGCTGTACGAGATTGAAATGCGGAAAAAACAGGAAGCCCGGGCAAAAATTGAAGCCGGTAAGAAAAAGATAGAATGGGGATCGCAAATCCGGTCTTATGTTCTGCATCCTTATAAGTTGGTGAAAGACGTACGTACAAATTTTGAGACTTCTAACGTGCAGGCAGTTTTGGATGGGGAATTGGATGGTTTTATTAAAGCTTATTTGATGATGAGCGGCGGGGATAGAGAGGAAGAATAAATGTTGTAATGGCACAACGGATGCTGTGTTGTTAGGCAGGGCACAAGCGGATGCTTGCGCCAGGTAGTTTTATTATCAACGAATTGCACCAATTACACTAATTTTTGTTTTTCCCAATTAGAACCCATTATAAATTAGGTTGTTGTTGATTATTTTTTCGTAGGATTCTGTAATTTTGACTGTTCTAAAAAACAGTAAAATGATTACCATATATCATAATACCCGGTGTAAGAAATCACGTGCCGGCTTGCAGTATCTGCAAAGTAAAACCGATGATTTTAAAATCGTGGAATACCTGAAGAATCCACTTTCCGAAGCAGAATTAAAAGACCTTTTGATGCGGCTGAACAAAAAACCGCAGGAGATGGTTCGGACACAGGAAACCGTTTACAAACAGAATTTTAAAGGCAAGAATTTTACCGATGAGGAGTGGGTAAAAATAATGATTGAAAATCCAAAACTCATCAAACGCCCCATCGTGGTGAAGGGAAGCAAAGCCGTGTGGGGCGACCCGGCCGAAGAAATTGAAAAATTATTTTAAAATATTAATCTAACATAAATCATAAAATCATGGAATACAGAATAGAACATGACACTTTGGGTGAAGTAAAAGTTGCCGCCGATAAATATTGGGGTGCACAGACCCAGCGGTCGAAAATGAATTTTCAGATTGGCCCGGCCGCTTCTATGCCACGGGAAATTATACGACAATTTTCCATTGGTCATTTGGCAAACCGGCTCCGGAACACAGTCGAACATGAACGTGAACGAGGTAATTGCCAACCGCGGACATGTTATAAAAGGCGGGAAACTAACGGATGAAAAGAAATTCCTTCATCCCAACGACGATGCCAACAAATCACAGTCGTCCAATGATACTTTTCCTACGGCCATGCATATTGCCGCCTATAAAATGCTCATGGAAGTTACTATTCCGGGCGTGAAACATCTGCGTGATATGTTGGCAAAGAAATCCGAAGAGTTTAAAGACTATGTCAAGACAGGACGTACCCACTGGATGGATGCCACACCGCTGACACTGGGACAGGAGTTTTCGGGATATGTTTCTCAGCTTGATCACGGATTGAAAGCTTTGGAAGCTACGCTGAGCCACCTTACAGAGCTGGCTTTGGGTGGAACAGCCGTGGGAACCGGACTGAACACCCCGAAAGGTTATGATGAAAAGGTGGCTCAGAAAATTGCCGAACTGACGGGATTTCCTTTTGTTACTGCTCCCAATAAATTTGAAGCACTGTCTGCCCACGATGCCGTGGTGGAAACTTCAGGGGCACTGAAACAGCTGGCAGTGAGCCTGATGCATATCTCCAATAATGTCCGTTATCTTGCTTCCGGCCCGCGTTGCAGCATTGGCGAAGTGAACCTTCCTGCCAACGAGCCAGGTTCTTCCATTATGCCCGGAAAAGTAAATCCTACACAAAATGAAGCCCTGACCATGGTTTGCGCACAGGTGATTGGCAACGATGTTGCCATTACAACAGGCGGTATGCAGGGACATTTTCAGCTGAATGTGTTCAAACCGGTGATGATTGCTAATTTGCTGCAGTCGGCACGTCTGCTGGGTGATGCTTGTGTTTCGTTTGCCGACAAAGCCATTGCCGGCGCTCAGGCCAACCTGAAAAACCTCCAGTTTAACCTGGAAAACTCACTCATGCTGGTTACCGCGCTGAATACGCACATTGGTTACGAGAAATCAGCCAAGATTGCCAAAAAAGCCCATGCCGAGGGAACCACTTTGCGTGAAGCTGCCCTGGCACTTGGTTTCGTTACCGATGAAGAATTTACCGAATGGGTTGACCCGAAGAAAATGATCTGACGAAATGCCTGAAAATTAAAAGGTGCCTGAAGTACTTGATGTATTTTAGGCATTTTTTTTATCTGTTTGCCAGATAAAGGCCCATGGAGGCGAGGGTGGCAATAGTGGCCCAACCGTAATAAATCATGGCATATTTGTATTTGGCATGATGGCTGATGGATTTGCTGGTGAAGATTTTTCCAATCTGGGCCAGAATCAGGGCAAACAACATAACACTGAAATGCTCAATGGACCAAAACCGCAACGACAAAATGCGGTTTACATCCGCTACCGATGTAATGGCGTATTTGTTGGCTGGTTCCATAAAAAAGTAGAGCAGGAATCCCAAAATAAGCCCAAGGTACAGCAACAGGATAAAACTGTTTTCCAGATAGATACAGGTTCTTCCGTACAGTTCCTTTTTTAGAAAAAAGCCTCTCGTAACCCTTACCGTGAGGACGATAGAGATGACCACAAACAAAACGCTGGTCCAAATATGGATGTTCAGGACAAGGTGATACATGATTTTTTTGTTGCTCCAAAAATACACATAGATGGCTTACGAAAACCTGAACGGGAGATGCTTTGCGGATAAAATCTTTTACACTTTCTATTGATGGGCACTTTTCCGAAGTTTTTTAATTTTTAAATAGTCTTTGAATACATGGCCTCCGATTTTTTCAGCAACGGGTCGAAAGCCATGGCGATGTTGCGGACAATGAAGAACCCCTCTTTGTGAATATTTATCTCATTCCCGTTAATACTAATAAGGTCGTCCTGCAGGAATTCAGCTAATTTCTCCGGTTGGAAAGCCACAATCTCCTTTACCTCGTCTGCCGTTTTGCCAAACTGTCGGCTAATTTCTGCAAAATCCATCCGGCCGTTGCACATGATTTCAGCTATCACTTCGCGTACCACGAGATTGTCATCAGTCATAAGATAAGCTTTGTCCGGGGCCAGCCCGTTGGCTTCAATTTCTTGTACGTATTGCCCTGAAGTCTTGACATTTTGCACGTAACCACCCCACAATTGCGTGATCGATGAGCTGCCAAAACCATAAACCTGCCCGGTAGTTTCGCGGGTGGCATAACCCTGAAAGTTGCGATGTAAGATTTTGTTTTTTAAGGCTGCCGTCAAATCATCGTCTGCTTTGGCATAATGGTCCATCCCTATGGCAACGTATCCGGCTTCGGTAAGCAGGTTGTGTCCGGTTTCAAACATTTGAAGTTTTTCGTCCGGGGTAGGCAGTCCGCGTTTTTCCAGAATTTTCTGGGCCGCTTTCACCCACGGCACATGCGCGTACGAAAAAGTGGCCAGCCGGTCGGGAGATACTTCAATGGTTTTCCGGATATTGCGTGCAAAACTCTCTTTGGTTTGCCCCGGAAGGCCGTATATCAAATCCAGGTTTACACCACGGAAGCCTTTTTCTTTCAGGTATTGTACCAAATCTTTCACCGGATATTTAGAAGGTGCACGGTTCACCAGCTTAAGCACTTCTTCATCAAAATCCTGCACCCCGAGGCTGAGGCGATTAAATCCGGCAGCAGCCAGCCGGTCGATGTCTTCGTATTCGAGATAAGCCGGATGGCACTCCATGGCTATTTCGGGTTTTTCAATAAAATGGAAATGTTTCCGGAAGGTGGCCATAATCTCTTCCACATAATCCAGTTTAATGGAATTTGGGGTACCTCCACCCCAGTGTATTTGGCTGACTTTCCGATTTTTATCAAGATATTTTGCTACATTCTCAATCTCGGTAATCACAGCATCCACGTAACGGCGAATGACTTCTTCTTTCTGTGAAATGCCGGTGTTACAACCGCAAAAATGACACAGCCGGGGACAA
>WFNG01000249.1 GCA_015488735.1 Bacteroidales bacterium
AATGAAAAACCAGGGGCCACGGGCGCCAAAATTGTAATACCATACAATATTTATCAATACAAGTGTTGTGACAATAAACAACCATTTGGCAAGATCAACGTGATAATTATATCTTGCCATGAGAAAAATAATAAAGAAAATGGTGATTCCCACAAAAGGCACTACAATCAATTCCCAATTAAAACCCATTATAATGTTAAGGAATACAGAAATTCCGGAAAAAAAGATGGCTGCCAGACTCCGCGGCATAAGAAACTGTTTTTCAAAATCGAACCAGTCTTTTTGCTGAATCTGATTCTTTCTATAGTTTGCGTTGAAAATGTTCATGTTAAGGTTTCCCCCTGAATTCTTAAGATCTAAAAATATTCTTTCTGAACAACGTGTTTTCGATGTCATTATTTAAAAGAATAACATTAACGTGCCAGACAGTTCTAAATATTGTGCCAAACAGAAAATATTAAAAATTTCCTTATTCAGGACTACTGCTCAGCAAACTTAACAAATTTTCCGGACAGGGAGCTGTGACTTTGTAAAAAATGATGGCAAAAAAATTATTTAAAGTTTTTAACAATGGAAGTTCATAACTATCTTTTTCCCAAATATGGAAAAATTCCAAAAAGAATAAATTTGTTAACAGCTAAAAATCAAATTCAAAATGGGAAATTCACTTTTAGAAAGGGCCTTTCAGGTAATCGATGAAACCAAAAGAATTGGTATTGGTCATTTGGCTACAAAAAGTTTACCAAACGGCCATAAAAAAGCGATAGATATACATGGAAAAAAGATTGTTCCTTTTTCGCTGAGCGATTACTTAATGCTTATGCATGATGAGCGTATTATCAATGGGGCCATAGATTCTATAAGGGAAAATGGTTTTAACCTTTCCATATCCAGAGAGTTTTTACATCTTCACAAAACGGATGAGGCAGAGGAAATTCTGGCACAGGTCTTTGATAATCCTGTGGTTTTATATCCCAAAACAACGCTGGCACATGTGGGTGCTTTGCCGCTCCTGATTGATTCTAAAGATGCTGTGATTCTTGATCATCATGTTCATGCTACTATTGCCATGGCTGCGGATATGGTTCGTGCGCACGGTGCCCACCTGGAACCTGTCAGGCATAATAATATGCAAAAGCTGGAGGAACGAATTATCGAATTGCGCAAAACCCATCCTAAAGTCTGGTATCTTGCCGATGGCGTATATTCTATGTATGGCGATGTATTTCCGGCCAGGGAAATAGAGGTTTTACTGAACAAATACGAAGAATTTTACGTGTATGTTGACGATGCGCATGGTGTGAGCTGGACAGGAAAAAATGGCTCGGGGCATGTACTATCGCAAATCAGGCAGCATCCGAAAATGATACTGGCGGTATCGTTTGGTAAAGGATTTGGTGCCGGTGGCGGAGCCATTGTCTGTCCCAGCGAGGAGATTAAGAAATTATTGGTTTATCTGAGTGGGCCGCTTATGTTTACCGGGCCGTTGGAATCTACAACGCTTGGAGGGCTCATTGCTTCTTCCAAAATTCATCTGAGCCCTGAAATTACTGTACTTCAAAGCAGGTTAAAAGAGCTTATTGATTATTTTTATGACCGTTGCGATGAGCTGGGACTTCCCCTTGTGGATAAAACCCGGACGCCAACTGCTTTTTTTCCCATGGGGAAATCGGAAAATATTTATATTTCAGGTAAGGTTTTCCTTTCGGAAGGTTTTTCTGTTACTGCCGGTTTGTATCCTGCCGTGCCCATGAAAAATGTGGGGATTCGCGTACAGATAACCCTTTATCAGGAAATATCTGATGTGGAAAAATTGTTGCAGGCTATGAAAGGAATTTATGAAAAGTTTGAGAAGGAGCAGGGCTTTTCCATTGAAAAAACACTTTCTCATTTCAGAGGATAAAAAACCGTCAGGCCTGTAAGCGGGATTCTGTTTCCTGACCGGAAAATACCGGAAAGGACTTCTATCATTTATCTCGATTGCAGGTCACCCTGCAACTCCAGCAGCCTACCCACCGGCATCGGACGGGCCGCCCTTATCCACCATTGGCGGAACGCCGGAATATTTGGCCTTGCAACCCATAAGGTTTACCCCATCAGGCTGTTACCAGTCTGACGCGTAGGCTCTTACCCCACGTTTTCACCCTTACTCCGCCAAAGGCGGGGCGGTAATTTTCTGTGGCACTTGCTGTTCCTTTTGCCTCCCGGCAAAAAGCCCTTCCCGTTAGGAAGTATGGTACCCTGTGTTGTCCCGACTTTCCTCCCCCGTTTTAAAAACAAGAGCGATAGAACAGCCTGACGGTTTCGTCGACAAAATTACGGATTTTTTCACTGTCCATAATATCGCATGATGTCTGGTTATAAAAACCTTTTCAAAAACCGGACCAATGTAAACTTCTAAATGTTTACCTTTGTTGAAAAATAATTTGTCATGGTACAATATTGTGGTTTTATTGGTACACCCGAAATCGCTTTGATTTTTGTGGCTATTCTTCTGCTCTTTGGCGGAAAAAAAATTCCCGAACTGGCAAAAGGCCTGGGAAAAGGGATGAGAGAATTTAAAAAAGCTGTTGACGACGAGGGCCTCGCCAGTGATTTGAAAGATGTGGCATCTGATATCAACGATTTTAAACAGGATGTGGGGAAAATTAATCCTAAGAATCTGCTGAAGACAGATGGCAAAACCTCCGGTCACAAAAAAAAATAGTTTTTTCAAAACAGGATGAGACAATTTGAAAGACTTAACGACAGGTAAAGAAGGTAAATTAATATTGCATTTTGCTTTACCCATGTTGGCAGGCAATGTCTTTCAACAGCTCTACAATGTGGTTGACAGCATTGTTGTGGGCAGGGCTATCGGAAAAGAAGCGCTGGCGGCTGTTGGAGCTAATTTTCCTTTTATTTTTGCACTTATCTCCTTTGTTGTGGGAATTGCTATTGGCTTTACTGTTGTCATCTCTCAGTATTTCGGTGCAAAAAAGATGAAAGAGGTCAAAAGTGCCATCGACACGTTGTACGTTTTTATGTTTTTTGCTGCTATTGCCGTAACCACACTCGGCATTCTTTTTGCTAAAGATATTTTCAGGCTTATTGATCTCCCCGCCGATGTTCTGCCTGAAGCCACACAATATTTTAAAATCTATGCGCTTGGGTTTATTTTCTTTTTTGGTTTTCAGGGAACCAGTTCTATCATGCGCGGACTTGGCGATTCCAAAACACCATTTTATTTTCTCGTAGGCTCCACGTTGTTGAACATTGCTTTGGACCTGGTTTTTGTTTTGGTTTTTCACTGGGGCATAAGAGGCGTTGCGGCTGCTACGGTCTTTTCACAGGCAGCAGCTTTTTTTGCTATCATATTCTATATGAACCGTTTTCATAAGTTTCTGGATTTCCATCCACGAAAAATGCGGTTTGATAAAGTCATTTTCAGGAAAAGTTTAAAAATTGGTTTACCGACAGGCTTTCAGCAAACTTTTGTAGCCCTGGGGTTTTTGGCTTTATTCCGTATTGTAAACATGTTCGGAACATCTACCATTGCTGCCTACAGTGTTGCTATCCGTATTGGTTCGTTTGCAGCTATGCCGGCCATGAATTTTTCGGCAGCACTGGCTACTTTTGTGGGACAAAATGTCGGTGCCGGAAAAATGGAACGCGTGCACAAAGGGTTGAAGGCTACGCTTCTTATGTCCAATGTGGTAGCTCTTGTGATTTCTGTAATTGCCTTGCTGTTTGCCCGCCAGTTGATGCAGGTTTTTACCAAAGATGCGGATGTGGTGGAAATAGGAAGGCACTATTTGCTTATTGTACCGATTTTTTACATGGTTTTTGCTACCATGTTCTCCATAAATGGTGTCATGCGCGGTGCAGGCGATACTCTGATTCCCATGTTTTTTACCATTATATCCTTGTGGTTTGTCCGTATCCCGGCTTCTTACTTTCTCTCTTTAAAGTATGGTGCCATTGGTATCTGGTGGGGAATTCCCATAGCCTGGTTTGTAGGGCTTACACTGGCTTTTTCCTACTACAAAACAGGCCGGTGGAAAACTAAAGCTGTGATGAGTGGTTCGTAGCTAAATATCAGATAGGACCACGATTATCAGGTTGTTCCTGATGATGAGAA
>WFNG01000250.1 GCA_015488735.1 Bacteroidales bacterium
CCGGGAACTGCGGTCAGTTCATAACGCAGGAACCAGTCCTGAATGGAACGCAGTTGGGCGAGATTTCGTGTTTTGGATTTCAGCACATATTCGTAAACCCAGCCAAGCCCTGTGGCATCAGGCCCGAGTTCGGGCGAGACCCCTTTGGGGAGCTGACTCTGCATGGAACTGAGATATTCGAGTACACGGCTCCGCGCCCAGTAAAGGTCGGTTCCATCTTTAAAAATGATGTAAACCATGGAAAAGCCGAAGAAAGAATATCCACGCACATTAACGGCTCCCGGAACGGAAAGCATTTTGGTAGTCAATGGGTAAGTAACCTGATCTTCCACAATCTGCGGCCCTTGTCCGGGATATTTTGTAAAAATGATTACCTGGACATCGCTCAGGTCCGGAATAGCGTCTACTGCCGTATTCTTGATAGCCCATCCACCGGCGGCAATAAAAACCAACGTAAGGATAATGACTAAAAATTTATTATTGATAGACCATTCTATTATCTTGGCAATAAAACCGTCGTTTTTATTTTCTATAGGTACCATAAGTTATCTCCTTTTTCTTTTAAAATGAATGGACTATTTAGATGTCTTTTTCTTTTCGGCTTTCACCTCCGGTGTTTTCTTGTCTTTCTTTTTCATGTTCTTCATCTCTTCGTCACTCATCTTCTTTGTGGTATCTGCTTCGGTGAAACCGCTGAGGGCAGCCCGTAGGTTCGATTCGGAGTCGATAAGGAATTGGGCGGAGGTTACGATTTTTGTCCCGGCCTGCAAACCGCTCAGCACCTGATAGTAGCCATTGGAATAGGCTCCCAGCTCAATTTGCGCCGGTTTAAACCTGCCTTTGCCCAGGGCAATGATGACCGTATTTCGTCGTCCGCTGCGCAAAATGGCCTGTTCGGGAACCAACGGATAAGTACCGAGGTTGTTTCCTTTGATATCCACAGCAGCATACATTCCCGGTTTCAACTCTCCCTTAGGATTAGGCAAATCAATTCTCACCTTAATGGTGCGGGTCTTGGTGTCCAGGACAGGATAAATAAAGGAAATTTTTCCTTTGTAAACCTTTCCGGGCAGGTAATCAAAGGTTACAACAGTTTTGTCATTTAGTGAGATCTTGGGTAATTCATATTCGTAAATATCGGCCAGTATCCACAGGTTTCTCAAATTGGCAATTTTCAACAAAGGTGTACCGCGGTTTATTTTGGCCCCTTCTTCTACTCCTTTGTACAGCACTGTACCGTCAAAAGGTGCTGTCAGTAGAATGTATTTACGAACCTTCCTGGTTGTTTTCAGTCGTTGTATTTCGGCATTCGACACATCGAGCAATTCCAGCTTACGTACGGCATTCTGGATAAGATTAGTTTTTGCCCCGGTTGTCTTCATGGCATTGTCATAAGCCAGGGCCGTGAGGTATTCTTCCTGTGCGGCCACCAGTTCGGGCGAATAAATTTTAATCAGCTTATCGCCTTTATGGACTTTTTGTCCTGTGTAATTGATGTACAGTTTTTCAATCCAGCCACCGATTTTGGTAGTAGCCACATACTCTTTTTGCTCATCAGGCTGAAGAATGCCGTTGGTAAAGACCTCCGCATTCAGCGTTCCTTTTTTTACAGTAGTTATCTTGACGTTCATATCCTGCTGAATAACAGGGTTAATGGAGACCACGCCACTTTCACCGGAGGCATCGGCATATACCGGAACCAGATCCATGCCCATATTCGATTTTCCCGGGTGGTTATAGATCTCTTTGGGGTTCATAGGGGCACGCCAGAAGAGGATTTTGCGTTTTTGTTTTGTTTTGGTTTGCTTTCCGGTTTTGTTGTTTGCCGAACCAGATCGGGTTTCTAAAGCATTTTTTGCATAGAAATAGTATCCACCAGCTCCAATGGCGGCTCCGATAACTATTAAGATTGTGTAGAGAAAAATTTTCTTATTCATGTTTCTGTTCTTTATGTTTTCGATTAATAAGCCAATTGTGTTCCGGTTAAATATTCAAGCTGCGCCATTTGAATGGAAAAACCGGTGCGCAGTTTTGCCAGCCCGGTTTTTATTTTCAAAATATCATCTTCTGCCTTCATCACGTTTACAAAGTCTATTTTGTTTACCTGATAATCGGCAATAGCAGCCTGATAAGCCTGATAAGCCTGAGGAAGCATGGTTTTCTCCAACAGCTTTTCGCGAATCCGGAGTTCGTTTACCTTCGCGTTAATTTTTCCAAACGACTGTTGCAATACCTGCAAAGATGAATGGAATTGTTGCCCGTAATAATCCTGTAAATACCGCGACTTGTTCACTTCGGCCTTGATACTTCCTCCATATCCCAACGGAATGGTAACACCAACTACCAACCCGAGGAAATCGGGATAATTGACACCTGAGGCTTTGTTGTAACTACGCAGTGTGTACTGCATTCCCACTTTAAAATTAGGATAGTATTTCTTTTTTATTTCATCCTGCTGCAACATGGCTTTGTTCTGGTAAAGTTTTATTCCTTTCAACAGCGGGCGGTTACGGGCAGCCCATTTAAGCAGGCTGTCTGTTACGAAAACCGTTTGTGTTATGGGACGTATTTTAGGTGTAGTAACAGGAACCTTATCGTTGCGCAGCAAAAAAGCATTGATCTGTGCCTGCATCGACCGTGCTTCCCCTGTGAGGGCCTCAATTTTATCTTTTACACGGGTGATTTGCACTTCCACCTGAACCACATTTTCCAGGCTGGCCGATCCCACCTCAAATTTTCGTTTGGCAACGAGTGAAATTTGTTTCAGCAAATCCACACTCTCCTTTGCCAACACAATTTCACGGCGTTTTTCCTGAAGTGTATAAAAAAGGATAGCTATTTGTTGTGCAATCTGATTTTTCAGGTCGGCAACTTCCTGCTTCACAATCAGGGTGTCCATAGCTTTCACATCTGCTTTGGCTTTCAAAGAACCGGGAAACGGTATGGTCTGTGTCAGATTCAACGCGACACCGGTCATGGCTTCCTGCCGAAATGAAAATGTGTTAACCGGAAGATTGAGCAGCCCGACGGAAAAAACCGGATCAGGAAGATTCGTCCCGATGGGAATATTCTCCCGGGCCATGTTCAATTTTGCCTGTAAGGTTTTGATTTTGGGATTGACCTGAACGGCTTTGTCCACCAATTTCTGTAACGACCCTGTATCCTGTGCCGTGAGCAAACTCGCGGAGAACAGGAGAGTCGATAGAAATAGCAACGTTTTTGTTTTCATTTTACTCATTTTATTGTATTTAGTTTTTAAAAAACCTGAATTTAAATCAGTGGTTCTCAGAACAGGAAAAGGTTTCCTCTGAATTATCGGCAAAATTAGATGAGTACCAGCTGGTTGCTGTTACACAATTTCCGAAAAGAGTTACAGGATTTTTGTCCTCTATGGGAAAAATCTGTTTTTAATATCATGCAGTAACCTGAGAAGAAAGATTTATCTTTTACTAAAACTGTTAAATTTATTTAAATAATATTTTACTACTGGTATATTAAGATAAGATTATACTAAATTTGTAGCATTAAAAGTGTTTTGTCATGCTTTTATAAGTTAAGTTTTATCCTTTATCAATACTAAAAGGCTAATAAATGAACTCTTGAATAACTTTGTTAAGACTATAAATAAATTAAAGTAAGGGAAAAATTATAAAAAATGGAATGTGCCATTTTGGGACATAATAAATAAAGCGACAGGTTATACGTACCTGTCA
>WFNG01000251.1 GCA_015488735.1 Bacteroidales bacterium
ATAAACCGGTGAAACCAGCACAGGTGCATACAACTTTCGCAGGCGATACTGAAATGCTTTCCAATGTCCGTAATAATCGATGCCTGACCAGGAAACCACCGGCCAGCAATCGTCAAGTTGCCAGTAAAGGCTTCCCATACACCAGGGCCTGCTCCGGCGATAGGCTTCTATGGCTGTTTTCATGCCTTCGGCCTGCAGTAGCTGGCTTACAATGATGTAGTCTTTAAAGTTTTCAGGTACATGGAAATTCCTCCGCATGTATTCATTGATAATGGTATAACCATCAGGATTTTTATTGTGGGCACGCATAACAGGCGAGATAAGATAACGGCTGGTATCAGGTGCAAACCGTGCAATGGTTGAGTAAGCAGGCAACGACTGGAAACCAAATTCACTCATAAAACGGCCCACATGATTTGTGTAAGCCGAAAATGGTTTTCTTCCCCACCAGACACCCCAATAATGCATGTCCCCTGTTAGTGCTTCCTGATCCCATCCCTTCGGCGCAGAGTTGGGCGATGAAGGCCAGTAAAACCGGCCGCTGTCATAAACCCTGACCACCTGCGGCAAAAGGGAATGAAAAAGTTTCAGATAGTCCCCGAATATTTTCGCCGAGTCGGCTTTTGTGTAATGGTATTTTTTTTGGTAGCCCCAACGTTCCCAGGCAACCCTTATTTCGTTATTACCACACCATAATGCCAGGCAGGGATGATTGCGCAACCGTTTGACATTGTCTATGGCTTCATGTTTTACATTATTTAAAAAAGCCGTATCGCCCGGATAAAAGCTGTCTGAAAACATGAAATCCTGCCAGACGAGGATGCCGTTTTCATCACATAAATCATAAAACCTGTTGTTTTCATAAATGCCCCCTCCCCACACGCGTAACATATTCATATGCACATTCTTTGCGGCATGTATTAATGTCACGTACTTTTGTTTTGTTACCCGGGGAAGAAAATTGTCCTGGGGGATGTAGTTAGCCCCTTTTATAAAAACAGGAACGCCGTTGAGTTTTATATAAAAACTTTTTCCGGTCGAATCAGGGGTTTGCACAATCTTCAGGGTTCGTATGCCAAAACGGGCGGCTTTCTTATCTGCTATTTGCCCCCTTTGCCACAAACGTACCGAAAAATGGTAAAGATAAGGCTTGCCCAAACCGTTAGTCCACCAAAGGTGGGGGTTTTTTATCTGGAAAGCCAGGCTGATCCGGTTCATGCCCTTGTGCAAACTGATCCCTTTTTGTTTCAAAAGTTTATTGCCATTGAAAAGTTGCGCCGAAACTACCACTGATTTGTCCGATAATATTTCCGTAACGGCTTTCATCCGGGCAAGGCTGTCTGTTACTTTCTGCTGGTAAATCTGAAAATCATTGATTTTGACATTGTTCCATGCAGTTATCGTTACCGGGCGCCAAATGCCGCACGTAATAAACCGGGGACCCCAGTCCCAACCAAATTGATAAGGTGCTTTCCGGGTGAAAACGCTTACTTTGACCTTTGCCCGGTCGTTGTCGGCGGGTAACGTGTAAGGCAGGCTCTCTACGCGGGACCGGTTTACCGCTATGGGAGACTGAAATAAGATGGTTAGTATGTTTCCTTTTTTTCGAAGTATTTTTTTACAATTTACTTTCCAGGTCCTGAACATATTATCGGCATGCAGGATTAATTTGCCGTTCAGGCTTACTTTAGCATACGTGTCCAAACCATAAAAGGTCAGTTCAATATGTTTTTTCCGGAAGATGTTTTCAGCCACATCGAACCGGGTTTTGTACAACCAGCTTTTTTTTCCGATCCATTGTAGTTTTGACTCGTTGGTACCGTAAAAAGGGTTGGGAATAAGATGGTCCCTTAGCAGATCGGTGTGTACCGTTCCGGGTACTTTTGCATTATGCCACACAGAATCGGAAATCATTTTAAACTGCCAGGCCGAATCCAGTTTTTGGGTGATAACCTGTGGATGTTTCCGGCTGCAGCCGGAAATGGCTATCAGCAAAAACAGGAAAAACAACAGGACTAATTTTTTTAGTAGTTTCATTATGATGATGTTATTTTGCCGGATTTAACGATATGTCCTTTCCAGCCGTAATACAGAATGTAAACGTAGCTGATGATAGGAACAAAATAAGAATAGTGATAACCGTTGAGCATATCGGCTACAGCTCCCTGCAACAGCGGGATTAATGCCCCGCCCAGGATCATCATTACCAGCAGCGATGACCCTTGTGCCGTGTATTCTTTCAGGTCTTTTATGGCCAGCGTAAAAATGTTTGACCACATGATGGAGTTGAACAGGCCGATTCCGATAATTGTCCACAAGGCAAAAATACCATTGGTCAACAAAGTAGTTACCAACAGCCCGATGACGATAAAAGCAAAAATCGCTAATGTACGTCCGGGCAATGATTTTCCAAATACAAATCCAATATAGTTGAGTATCAGAAAAATAATGAATGGCATAACGTTACTAAACGGAAAACTTTCCCCGCTTTCCAGAAAAATAACACCATAAATTATCAGAAAGGTCAAAACGGATGTCAGCAACATTAATCCGTATTTTTTTCCTTTTTGAAGGCTGCTTAAGGAAATAGCACCGAGAAATCGTCCAATCATGGCTCCACCCCAGTAGAATGCCAGAAAGTTTTTGGCCTGCATTTCAGTAAAACCCGTAACCTCATGGGCATAGTTTATAAAAGAACTGCCAATACTCACTTCGGCACCCACGTACATAAATATGGCCACCATTCCCAGAACCAGGTGTCTGTGTTTCAAAGCACCGGCCCCTTTTTGAATGGTTGCTGAACTGGTAAAACGCGGAAGGGGAGTGAACCTAATTAGTATGGCGAGCAGAATAAAAATAACAGCAAAGGAAAGATAGGGAAGCTGCACGCCAAGAATAGATAACGGCCCGCCACCATCAGTCAAAACAGGTTTTCCCAAAGTGCTGTATAGTGGTGTACCCATCCGTGCAAAATAGTGGAAAACAAGATAGCCACCGAGGATAGGAGCCAGTGTAGTCCCCAGCGAGTTGAATGCCTGCGACATGTTCAGCCGGCTGGAAGCCGTTTTGGGTGATCCGAGAAGCGCAACGTACGGATTAGCGGCAATTTGCAACAGTGTGAAACCCAATGCAAGGATAAACAATGCTCCGAGAAACAAACCAAACATTTGAAACTGTGCGGCAGGGTAAAACAACAGGCTGGCAAAAGCCGAAACAACCAATCCGAGGATAAGGCCGTTTTTGTATCCTATTTTGGAAATCGGATCGCCCCGCCGTGCTGAAATAATGAAATAAATGACAGACCCCACAAAGTAGGCAGTAAAGAAAGCAAACTGAACCATCATTGATTGAAATCGGTCCAGGTCGAACATCTTTCTGAGAAAAGGAATTAGAATATCATTCATGCAGGTGATAAATCCCCACATAAAAAACAAACTCGTCAAAACGATTAATGCGCCGGTGTAATTCTGTTTTCCAGATGTCATAAAATGAACTTGTTAAAAATTTGAAACATAACAAACTGCCAACTTCTGAATGGTTTCCAGGGTAAACGAAGCTTTTCTCCTATCATGTAGCCTGTTACCACCATACGAAGAAGCTATCTTATCGTAATTTCATCCGTGAAAATATAGGCCTTGTGCCCATACCCTTTGTGCCACGAAGGACAATCAATGATACTTTTCCCAAAAACGCGTACATATCTCGCTTTCACAGGCCTTATCCTGAGTGTGAAACTTTTTAAAATGGAACCCCACTGGTTTTCGGGAACCGTATTGGATATTTTTCCAACAGGACGAAAATGTTTTCCATCAGTGGAAACCGAAAACGTTACATATTCCGGCATGAATATCCATGAATTGATGTCCTGTAGAAAATGTGCCGACAAATAAGAAATTGAGGTACGCTTCCCAAGATCGATGACAGCTTTCAAATTAACGCCCTGATAACCCTGCCAGGCACCGCTACGAAAGTCATTACCGCCGAAAATCCCATCAATCAGTGCAGAGTCTCCCCCTGCCGTGTATTGCCGGCTGGGTTGTGTGTAAAGCGTAATACTTCGGCCACCTGGAAACCGTACCAAACTCATGAAAGTAGTTTTAGATTTCAGGGTGTCTTTTTTGGCAAAATAGTCCAGTGTGATGGTTTTGGCTATGGGAAGGGACTGTGAATATAGTTTCCATTGATTTTCCGGAATTTTTTTATTTGTGGTATAATAAATTCTCGCAAGGCTGTCCACATCAAACAATCCCACGCTGACCGGGCGGACGAAAACACGCTTTTTGGCATTGGTATATGGAACAGGCAAAATTAGGTTGTGCGTGATAGCAGAAACAGGAACATCGCCAGGTTGAGACCCCCATTGTTTATTAGGCTTGGAACCCATCACAAAAATTAACTTACCCCCATGCATAATAGTAGATTGTGTGAGAAATGCTTTGTTATAGTCCGCACCATTAAGTTTTGCCGACTGAATATATTTATTCTCTCTCGTCAGGTTCTCCGTTTTTATAATAAACGATTTTCCGTTTTCAAGGTTGATACGGGATTCTTTTAAAATAGGTGTACCAATGGCATAGATGTCTGTGCCGGGCGTTACTGCGTAAAAGCCCATGGCACTCAAGACATACCACGCCGACATTTGGCCGCAATCTTCGTTACCGGCCAGGCCGTTGGGTTTGTCGGCATACATTTCATAGAGAATTTTATGCACCATGGCCTGTGTTTTCCAGGGTTTTCCCGCAAAATCGTATAGATAGGCGATGTGATGACTTGGTTCGTTGCCGTGGGCATATTGGCCAATTAGTCCGGTAATATCAGGCTGGTCACGTCCGGTGAGTTTGCTGCTTGTGGTAAATAATTGGTTTAATTTTTTCGCAAACTTTTCCTTTCCGCCCATAAGTTTCATCAGTCCTGATATGTCCTGCGGCACAAAAAAAGTGTATTGCCATGCGTTGGCTTCGGTATAATTAAAGTCCACTTCCGTGGGATCGAACGGGTATTTCCACAACCCATGTATTTTTGGTGTCATAAACCCTGTTTGCGGGTCGTAAAGATTTTTGTACGATTGTGCCCGTTGCAGAAAATAACGATAATCGGCAGGTTTGTTCAAAGACTTTGCCATCTGTGCGATACACCAGTCATCGTAAGCATATTCCAATGTTTTGGAAACTGATTCGGGTTCTTTGTCTGCAGGGATATAACCATATTTTTTATAAGCCGCCAGTCCCAGATGGTCTGCCATGGCACTGTGTTTCATGGCCTTAAAAGCTTCGTCTATATCAAAATTGCGAATACCCTTTGCCCAGGCATCGGCAATAACAGAAACTGAGTGGTAGCCAATCATGCAACCGGTATAATTTCCCGCCAGCTCCCATACGGGCAGTTGGCCGCCGTTTTCATACTGATGGAGAAAAGTTTTAATAAAATCAGCATCTCTTTGCCGCTCTATAATAGTGTAAAGCGGATGTGCCGCCCTAAAAGTATCCCAAAGTGAAAAAACCGTGTAGTTTGTAAAGCCTTTGGCCTGATGGATTTTGAGGTCAGTGCCGCGATATTTCCCATCCACATCCATATACAAATTGGGGGCCATCATGGTGTGGTACAAAGCAGTATAGAATATAGTTTTGTTGGTATTATTTGATTTTACCTGAATTTTGTTCAACTCTTTGTTCCAGGCTGCACGTGCCTGATTGCGGACAGCATCAAAATCCCAGCCGGGAATTTCCGTGGTTAGATTTTTATGCGCTCCGGCTGTACTTACGGCCGAAATGCCTGTTTTTACCAGTAAAACATGATTATCATTCAGCTTCCCAAAACCAAAAATAACTTTTATATTTTTCCCGCCGGCTTGCGTTTGGTGGGGAACCAGTGTGTCATTTACGGCTAGATACAAATGCTTAATGGGGCGGTTAAACTGAATGAAATAATAGACATACTGGTCCTTTGCCCACGATTGCGACCGGCGCAGCCCCTCCACTTCATAATCATTAATCTGCCTGAAACTGGAGGCCAGTACTTTGTCGCGATGGGTCAGGTCCAGTGTTACAAAAGCTTTTTTGTTTTTGGGATATGTATATTTTTGAAAGCCGGCCCTTTTGGTAGCCGTCAGCTCAACTGTAATGCCGTAATCAGCCAACTTAACAGAATAATATCCGGGAGAGGCTTTTTCCGATTTCTTGTTAAACCGCGAAGCATATCCGTTATCAACACCTTTATGGTATCCGTTGTTCAAATAATATTTCCCACTGGTGGGCATGAGCAGGATGTCGCAATAATCAGCTATTCCCGTTCCGCTCAGGTGGGTATGGGAAAAACCGTAAACGACCGTATCGCTGTAATGATAACCGGAACAGCCATCCCAGCCTTCCAGGCGCGTATCGGGACTCACCTGTACCATGCCAAAAGGAACTGTGGCACCGGGAAAAGTGTGGCCATGGCCACCGGTGCCTATAAAAGGATTTACAAAATCTGCCGGTTCACGGTGTGACTGGCAGCCGCTTGCTGCAAAGAAAAGCACAATGATGAAGAGATAAAGGAGTCGTTTCATGGGATATGATATTTTTTTAAATGCCCTGAAATCTGAATTCCGATTCTTAACAATTCTTATATAACACCTTAAATGACAATCGTTTTACAGATAAAAAGGCCAGCCAAACCGGGGCTCTGAAAGTTTTGTTTTTGCCTGTGATTAAAGAAGTTGCCGAGCCCGTTTACCAATCTCTTTAACCGTATCAAATGTACAATGTTTTTATCATAAATATCATAAACCACACAAACTTTTTAATTTTTTTTAAGAAGTTCTTGGTTTTTATTAAAAATTTTAGTTACTTTGCCTGTACTTTAACATATAATTATGCCTTTATTTGAACATGGAGATTTTTTGAGTAAGCTGACACGCGTGGAATTGAAAAAACATTTCCAAAAAAAGCGGATGGTACGGACTCTATATTTACATGGCCCATTAAGTATTGCCGAGATGGCAAAATACGTTGAAGTCAGCACACCAACTATGCAGGGTTTGTTAGATGAGCTGATAGAGGAAAATATTGTTAAGTCATTGGGTGCAGGCTCGTCAAAAGGTGGACGACGTCCAACGTTATACGGCTTGCGCAGGCGGGCTTTTTATGTTTTATCCATTGATATTGGAACACACGCTACTCGATTTACCATAATTGACAGTGCCAATAAAAAGATAATACCTGTTGAAGAAGTTCCTTTGTTGCTGAATAACGACATGGATTCGGTAAATAAGATTTATGAGTCAGCCATGGTTCTGGTAAAAAATTCGAAAATTAAATATGAACACATTCTTGGTGTAGGAATTGACATGCCCGGGTTGGTTGAAAGGGAAAAAGGGATCAATCACAGCTTATTCAATTTTGAAGAACCCATTGCAGAAATCTTCAGCCGGTTGTTTGATAAACCTGTTGTAATTGAAAACGACGCGCAGGCAAAAGCACTGGCAGAATTTCGTTTTGGGAAAGCCATTGGCAAAAAACATGTTTTGGTTATCCAGATTGGCTGGGGCGTGGGTATGGGTATGATTCTCAATGGTAAACCTTACTATGGAGCACGTGGATTTTCCGGCGAATTTGCCCACATTCCCATGGTAGATGAAAAAGGTTACCTGTGTAGTTGTGGCATGCGCGGATGTCTGGAAACAGTCAGCTCAGGAGCTGCTTTGCAGCGCTATGCCATAGAAGGGATTAATACGGGTGAAATGACGCTTATACAAGACATGGCAAATGGAAAAACAGAAAATATTACTCCTCGGTTGATTCTGGCTGCTGCTCAACATGGAGATCAGTTTGCCATAAGTATTATATCAAAAATAGGATTTGATTTAGGGAAAGGAATTGCGTCTCTGATTCAGATTCTGGATCCGGAAATGATTATCCTGGCAGGGCAAATTGCCGGGGCCGGCACTTATCTGATAACCTCAATTAATCAGGGGCTTCAGCAGTATTCTTTTTCTATTATTCGTGAAGATACCGAAATAACAATCAGTGAGTTGGGCGATGATTCCAGCTTGTTGGGCAATGTAATCAGTTTACTTGAAATGATTTTTGAAAGTTAATGATATGAAGGTAAAATTGACACTTGTATTTGATAAAAATAATTAATATCGGGTTTAAATCTCGTTCTATTAATCACAGGTGTCTGTCCCCACCTGCTTTTTGTAATTTTTTTAGCATGTTCAGGGCAGCCGGGATAATTTGTATTTTCCTCATAAACGGTAAATTATTTTAGGTTATTAAACAAATCCGGCTGTCCTGTTTTTTTTTCGACATTAAAATATTTAAAAATGAATATGGAAATATTTTCACCTGTTGAATCAGACTTTATTTCAAAACAAGGTACTGAACAGCAAAATACTTTGATTCCTTATGTTTTGGTCGATAATTTTCCCCAACTGGGTTTAATAACTGCTTTGCGGTTTCTTGAATGGGTATATGATAATCCCGAAGGCGTTATCAGCCTTCCTACAGGGAAAACTCCCGAATATTTTATTCGCTGGACGCAATTTCTGTTGAAAAACTGGGACAATAAAAAAGGAAAGAAGCTCTTGGATAAATACGGTCTGAAGCTTACTTCTAAACCTGATTTAAGTGGCCTCCAGTTTGTTCAGATTGATGAGTTTTATCCCATCAATCCAAAACAAAAAAATAGTTTTTACAACTATGTAAATGAATTTTATATAAAAGATTTCGGACTTGATCCGGCCAAAGCCATGTTCATTAATGTTGATGAAATCCCTTTGTCCAACAACAAAACTTATCAGGAGGTTTTTCCTGACTTAAAAGTTGATTTAAGCCTGCGTTACCGCGAAGCAAAAACACAACAGGAACGCTGCCAGAAACGTTCGATTTTTATGATTGATGAGTGGTGTGCCCGTTACGAAGAAAAAATAAGGGAAAAAGGAGGGATAGGTTTCTTCCTGGGAGGCATAGGCCCTGACGGCCATATTGCCTTCAATATCAAAGGCTCAGACCATTTCTCTACCACACGGCTAATGGAAACAAATTTTGAAACACAAGCTGTAGCTGCCGGAGATCTTGGAGGAATTGATATTTCTAAAAACAGACTGGTAATAACCATTGGTTTACAAACAATTACCTATAATCCGGAAGCTGTTGCTATTATTTTTGCTGCTGGTGAAGCAAAAGCGGATGTGGTTAAAAATGCACTTGAAAATGCACCTTCCAATCAATATCCTGCTTCTGTTTTACAAAAGCTTAAAAATGCGCGCTTTTATCTGACCAAAGGAGCTGCTGTAAAATTACATGACAGTTTAAACAGCTATTATAGTGGTGATTGGTCGAAAGAAAAAACAGAAAAAGCGGTTTTGGATTTGGTAAAAAAGCTAAACAAATACGGTCATCATTTGACCCTTAATGATTTGAAAAACGATCCCTATTGCAGTCGTATTCCCGATTTGGATGATAAAACAGTTTCCCGGGTAATAGGAAGCATAAAAAATAAACTTTCCAAAGGTATGCGTAAGGAGGAAGAACAACGTTACTATCACACCGGCCCTCATCACGATGATGTGTTGCTCGGTATCCTCCCTTATGTCTCGCATCAACTGCGGCAGGCAACCAATACTTTCGACTTTAGTATCCTTACATCAGGTTTTACTGCTGTTACCAATAGGTTTATTATTAATGCATTACGCGATATATTGGTGTTCTTTGAAAGAGATGAGATTCAAATGGTTCATTATCCCGATTTTTACCAGACAGGATATAAACATAAATGGGACAAAGATGTGTACCATTATCTTGGAAAAGTTGCTTCAGGCGAACCCATTGAGCGAAAAAGAGGTTTGAGTCACCGTTTGGTGAGGGCAATAGTGGATATATATTCAATAAAAAACACAGAAGATCTTACGACTCAAATTATCAAGATTATTCATGTTTTAGAACATTCTTATGATGGTGAAAAAAACCCTCCGGAAATTCAAAAGCTCAAAGGTATGTTGCGTGAGTTTGAAGAAGAACTGGTTTGGGCACATTTTGGCGTCAGAGTGGAAAATGTACACCATTTGCGTCTGGGCTTCTATACCGGCGATATTTTCACAGAGCAACCCGAGCGTTCGCGTGATGTTATGCCCATCCTTGAGCAACTGCGTGCTATAAAACCTACTGTTATCAGCCTTGCCCTTGATCCTGAAGGCAGTGGTCCTGATACGCATTATAAAGTATTGCAGGCTATCGCCGAAGCGGTGCGAATATGGGGAAAAGATGAAGATCTGAGTAAGTTGCGTATTATTGGCTACAGAAACGTCTGGTACCGTTTCCACCCTGCCGAAGCAGATGTAATTGTCCCTGTTTCTCTTAATTCACTTGCCATTCTGGATGAAACATTTACTGATTGTTACCTTAGCCAGGTAGAAGCCTCTTTTCCGAGTTATTTACTCGATGGGAAATTCAGTACACTGGCACAGCAAATTTGGATAGAGCAGATGAAGCATATCCAACTTCTTCTGGGTAAGAATTTCTTTTACGAGAATCCATCACCACATATCAGAGCAGCCCATGGACTGGTTTTTTTCAGAGAGATGAACGTGGATACTTTCCTGCAACAGGCACGAGAACTGGAAAAATCGATGGAAGGATTTTGATTTTAAGCGTTTTATCTTTCATAAATAGAAAAACTAATTGAATTATCAGAAGATTAATCGTTTATGCAAAAATATTTTTCACCGAATAAATTGTCTGCAATAGGTGTGGATGTTGGCGGAACCAAGACAAGTGCCGGATGGATTGTGGATAACAAACTTGTCCAAAGTTATACGCTGCCAACACCTGCAGGCGAAGGAAAAGAGCGGGTATTAAATACCATCATAAAGACCATAAAAGCACTTGATGTTCAGGATTTCTCAGGCATTGGTGTAGGAATTCCGGGCCTGGTTGATACAAAAAACGGAATTGTTTACGATGTGCAGAATATCCCCGCTTTAACAAGTATGGCATTGAAAGAAGCGCTGGAAGCTGAATTTTTCCGGCCGGTCGAAATAAATAATGATGCCAATTGTTTTGCTCTTGGTTCAAAAAATTACGATACCGGACAACCGTTTGAGAATTTAATCGGACTAACACTGGGAACCGGGCTGGGAGGAGGTCTTATTCTGAATGGAAAGTTATACGAAGGTGTGGGAACCGGTGCCGGAGAATTTGGCTTTTTACCTTACAAAGACGGGATTCTGGAACATTATTGCAGCGGACAATTTTTTCAGCGACAATACGGAATTACAGGAAAAGAAGTTTCACAGCGTGCCATGGATGGCGACTTAAAAGCATTGGAGATGTTTCTGGAATATGGTAGTCACCTTGGAGAAGCTATTAAGATGATAGTTCATACCTTTGCCCCCGAGGCGGTTATGTTGGGTGGCTCTATTAGTGCTGATTTCAGGTTGTTTGAAAAAAGTATGTGGGAAACTATCCGTGATTTTCCTTACGCGCATGTTATAGAAAACTTGATAGTGAAACCTGCCACTGCGCCTGAAATTGCACTTATAGGTGCAGCCTCTCTGGTTATGAAATAAAGATAGATAAATTCAAAAAAATAAGCGATGAATAATGACATGAAAAGTAAAAAAAAGAAATCACTGGACCCTATCATTATTATTGGGCTGCTGTTTTTTATTTTCGGATTTGTAACCTGGCTCAACGCCACCCTTATTCCTTACTTGCAAACAGCCTGTGAACTTACCTCCTTTGAATCTTATCTTGTAACTTTTGCTTTTTATATCTCCTATTTAGTGATGGCCATTCCTTCTTCTAAAGTTCTTGAAAAGGTGGGCTTTAAAAAGGGTATGTCTCTCGGATTGTTCATTATGGCATTGGGTGCACTGATTTTTGTACCGGCAGCCTACACACGAACTTATTTCTGGTTTCTCACTGGGCTGTTTATTCAGGGAACCGGGCTGGCTATTTTACAAACTGCTGCCAATCCGTATGTTACAATTCTTGGCCCCATCGAAAGTGCTGCCAAACGCATCAGTATCATGGGTATTGCCAATAAGTTTGCCGGAATTTTGAGTCCGGTAATTCTTGGTGCTGTCATTTTAAGTGGTATCGGTAAAGTCCAAAAAAGCCTCGTAGGTTTAGACAATGCCGCGAAAGCAATTGCCTTGGATAAGCTTGCTGAGAAAGTAGTATTCCCTTACGCCATTATTGCCATTGCACTGATTATCATGGCTGTATTGATTCTTTTTTCCACATTACCGGAAATTGAGGCCGATGAAGAGCCTATAACAGGCGATGAGCAAAAGCGGAAAAGTATTTTCCAGTTTCCCTACTTCTGGTGGGGTGTTGTTGCGCTTTTCTTTTACGTAGGTGCCGAGGTACTTTCCGTTGATGGCCAGATCAAATATGGACTGGCGCTGGGTTTTGATATTAAAGTAGCCAAATTTTTCTCTTCATTTACGCTCGTTGCCATGCTGGTTGGATATCTCGTGGGTATCATTGGCATTCCAAAATATATATCGCAGCAGAAAGCGTTGAAATACTTTTCCCTGCTGGGAATATTTTTCGCGCTTCTGGCTGTTTTCACAAAGGGTTATGCTTCAATTTTATCCCTGGCAGCTCTTGGTTTTGCCAATTCCATTATGTGGCCGGCCATCTGGCCCCTGGCCATTGAAGGGCTGGGTAAATTTACCAAACTTGCCTCTGCCATTTTGGTTATGGCTATTGCCGGAGGAGCACTTATTCCGTTGTTATATGGTTATCTGTCAGGGTTGAAGGCAGTAGGTGCTACCCATGCTTATGCTATTTTGGTAATTTGTTATCTCGTAATTTTCTATTTTGCCACCTATGCATACAAAATCGGAAAACGACACTTGTCGTAAATATATTTAATGCTCATTTACTATTTTAAAATTCAGGCTCATGAAAAAATCTTTACAATTCGGAATCCTCATCCCCCTAATGATCTTTTTGTCAATGAATCTTCACGCTCAGGTAATACCTGACGGAATGAACGGAAACATGGAGCAAAAGATGGAATTCAGCCACAAACACAAATCTCTGAGTACCCGTTTCAATATGGATGGGAAAGGAATTATACCGTTGCACAGGCTAAAAACCAGCGGTCTTACAAAAATAGTCTTCGGCTTTATGCCCGACTGGGAATATACGGCCGGTGCAAACAGCAACATGCATTATGATTTACTGACGCACGTGGCCGCTTTTGATTTTCTGGCCTCTTCCAACGGGTCAATCGGTTTCCCTGATCAGTGGCCATGGGATGATGTCATCAACGCAGCACATGCCAAAGGGGCTAAAGTAATTATGGCAGTTACCAATTTTGGGGGAAGCGAATCTGCCAGCTCTGTAGCACACAACCTGCTTACCAATAGCAGCGCCAAAAGCATTTTGTTTGACAACATCAAGAATATCATAACTACTTATCAGTTAGACGGTGTTAACATTGATTTTGAGGCCATGAAAAGTGCCGACCGTGGCAATCTTTTAAATCAGTTTATGAGTGATCTGACCAGCTTTATTCACACTAATCTGCCGGGGAAAGAAGTCTCTTTTGATGGCCCGGCCGTTAACTGGGGCGGATGGAACATAGATGGGCTCGCTCAGAGTGTGGATTATATTTTTATTATGGGATATGATTACAGCGGAAAATGGAGCACAAATACAGGTGCTGTTGCTCCTTTAACGGGGAATAGCGGCCACTATATTGAATTCGATTTGACACACTCTTATGGTGTTCCTCTTTCAAAGTATCCACAGAAGTTAATCCTTGGCGTGCCTTACTACGGAAAGCAATGGAAAACAACGACGGGAAATGCAGGCTCGGCAATAACCAGTTTTGTGGGATCAACTTTTTACAAGAATGCTGTTGTGAGTGCGGCAAGCCACAACGGATTTATTTGGGATAATATTTCACAAACGCCTTGGTATAAATGGCAAACTGGAGGTTGGAATCAGGTTTGGAACGACAATGAACAAAGCCTCGGAAAAAAATATGATTATGCGTTAACCCAAAATATTGGTGGCATAGGCATTTGGGCATTGAATTACGACGGAAGCAGGACAGAGTTATGGAATCTGATCCATTCGAAATTTGCAGGCGGGACAACTCCCATTCCTTCAAGACCGAAATCACCGGCTGTTCTGATCCAAAATAAAACTGCGGTTACCATAAAATTCAGAACGGGAAATTATGCTGACAGTTACCGGGTTTATCAAAGTTCGGATAATGTCCATTATACTATGGTGAAAGAAACTTCTGATACTATTGTAAATATAAACGGCCTGACCACAGATTCCCTCTATTATTTCAAAATGTCTTCCGTAAACAGTACCGGAGAATCCAATCAAACCCATGTTTTGGCTGCCATTCCGGGTAACCAGCATCCAAAAATACTGATTGTTGATGGTGTTGAGCGCCGTAGTTTTGATGCCATTATACAATACAAATATCCAATGAGCCAATTAGGATACACCTTTTCCTCCGCTTCCAATGAAGCGGTAATGGATAGCGTGGTAAATATGAACAACTACAAATTTATTATCTGGATGTTGCTGGATGAAAGTACAGCTGATGACACCTTTAATAAAGCCGAACAGGATAAAGTGAAAGATTTTATTGACAATGACCAGGGTGTATTCATTGTCTCCGGTTCAGAAGTGGGTTGGGATTTGGTACATAAAGGAGATGCAGCAGACAAAACATTCTACGAGACTTATTTTAAAGCACAGTATATCAGTGATGCGCCCGGCACAGGTTACACTAAATATACTGCTGAAGACAACAATCTCAATATTTATCATTTCGATGATGGGACACATGGTATTGCTAAAATTGCTTATCCCGATTTAATTCAACCACTGAACGGATCATCGGAATCATTCACTTATCCGGGTGTGGACAAAAGTAGTGGCGTAGCCGGTGTAAGTTACAAAACAGCAAGCGGAGGTATGGAATATCTTGCTTTTCCCATTGAAGCTGTATATAAAAACAGTGAAAGAAAAACGCTGTTAACTTATATTTTCAATAATTTCAGCTACTTGTTACCTGTAAAAGAAAATCCGATACAAACTAAAATTCGGCTTTATCCAAACCCCACAACAGGTAAAATCGCCATCTCCAATCCGGAAAATATTAAAATAGACAAAGTGGAAGTATTTGATATTTATGGAAGGAGACTGGAGATTAAGGCAAACAGCAGGTATCTTGACTTAAGCCGGCTTCCTAAAGGTATTTATATCGTAAGCATTGCAGACAAAAAAGGAGTAAAAGGCAGTTTTAAAGTGGTTAAGCAATAAAACCATAGGCAGAATAAATAAAAAATACTTCTCTTTTGTATTGGAGAGAAATATTTTTTATTTGTATTTTACGATGTAACAGACCATGTTTATAATGTCTGCTTTGACAACCAGGTTTTTATGAGTCTTCGTGTTTTCTACATTCCCAGCGTTTTCATGTAATCGTCCATGGTGAACACACCCTTTTTCCCATGAACGAATTCAGCGGCGAGTACAGCACCCAGGGCAAATCCTTTGCGGTTTTTGGCTTCGTGTTTCAGGCTCAGCCGGTCCACTTCTGAATCATAAATAACTTCGTGTGTACCGGGAACTTCTCCCTGGCGAAAAGAAATAACGGGTAAAATTTCAGGATGATTATTTGCGGCATTTTTCCAGCTTTTCAATTTTGGATTTTCATGGAGAATATCTTCTGCCAGCCTCAATGCCGTACCACTTGGTGCATCTAATTTATGAACATGATGGATTTCTGAAACTGAGGCGCGGTAACCATCTGTAGAAGCCATGATTTTTGCCAGCAAACGGTTTACGTAGAAAAGAATATTGACACCAAGGCTGAAATTTGGAGAATAAAAAAGTGTTCCCTGCTTGTTGGCACAGGCGTTTTTTACGGTTTCCAGCTGCCCATACCATCCGGTTGTTCCCGTTACCACAGGAATTCCATGGTCGAAACAACGTAAAATATTATTTACTGCTTCTTCCGGCATGGAAAAGTCAATAACGATGCTGCCATGCAATGAAGGTGTTGCTTTTTCCCATTCTGATGCATTGTCAATTATTGCGACAATTTCATGACCACGTTGTTTGCAGATCTCTTCCACTGTTTTGCCCATCCGGCCATAGCCTGAAATAATTATTTTCATAATGATAAATGTTAATATTTTTTCCAGATTTTCCAGGATTCATCAGCCTGAATTTTTAACATTTCCAAACCATTTTTTACTTTGGCTCCTTTTTCTCTTCCTCTTTTCAAAAATAATGTTTCTTCCGGATTGTAAATAAGATCAAAGAAAATATGGTCGGGGGTAATCAGGTCATAAAGGATATCCGGAGCCTGGGCAACATTCGGATACATGCCAAGCGGGGTTGTATTAATAATGAGTTTAAATTCATTCATAACAGAGGGTGTAAACCACGAATATCCTATCATCTCCAGTTTTTTTGGCCTGCGCGTAACAAAAGAGAAATAAATACCCTGTTTGCGCAGAACATAGGCTACCGAGTGTGCAGAGCCACCAGAGCCCAGAATCAAAGCCCGCAATAATTTCCGGCCTTTGATAAGCGGCTTCAGTGTTTTTTCAAAGCCAATAACATCCGTGTTATAACCTTTCAGGATAATTTTATTCTCTTTCCTCTTCACTTTTACCACATTCACACTTCCTGTAAGCTGAGCCGGTTTGCTCAACTTATCCATAAAAACTGTCACATTTCTCTTAAAAGGTATCGTAACATTAAAACCCTTCAGCTGAGGATTCTCCTGTGCAAAATCATGCAAATCGGGGAGTTCTTCCATCTCCCAAAGACGATATTCGGCATCAATATGTTTGCTTTCAAACTTTTGAGCGAAATAATCGCCCGAAAAAGAGTGTTTTAATGTCTTACCGATAAGTCCGTATAATTCCATATATCTCTATCTTCAGGCTTTTGGTTATACTAAATCCTCTGCTTCTTTTCCTGCTAACAGCTCAAGTATGGTAATACTTAATATTCCCAGAACCATAATTACCACAGCAATCCAGAAAACTTTATCGTACTGCGGGGGAAGAATACTGGCATAACGGGCAACTATTTTATGGCCATGTTTTATAACCAGGTCTCCTGCACTATTTTTCAGGTATTCAGCAGTTTTCCATGGCCACAGCACATTGAGTGAGCCAAGTATAAACCCTGTAAGAACGGCGATAGTTGGATTTTTATATTTTTTAAAAACCCAGGAAAGGAGATGCGAAAAGGCAATAAGTCCGATGATAGCACCCAGTGCCACGGGAATTAAAATGGAAAGTTCATGATTATTGATAGCCTGAATAGCCACAAGCTGATAATTTCCCATGAGAATTAATACAAAAGAGCCGGATAAACCGGGAAGAATCATACTGCAAATGGCCACAATTCCACATAAAAACAGATACCAGAAATTACTGTTTTCGGCTGCCGGGTTAATCAGGGAAACAAAAACGGCAAAGGCCGTACCAAGAACAAACATAAGAATGACCACAAAATTCCATCGGTCAATGGTTTTGGCAACAAAATAGATGGATGCAAGAACAAGGCCAAAAAAGTAAGACCAGATATATACCGGATAATCTCTGAAAAGATAATCGAAAACCCGTGCCAATGCAATAATAGCCAGTGCTATCCCAACAAACAGCGTGAGCAGGAAATAGAAATCGGTCTTTTCGGCAAAAGCTTTCCACTTACCGGTGAAAAAAAGCCTTGCCGCAGTGATGTCGAAAGATTTTATGGCATTGATTAACCGTTCAAAGATTCCGGTAATTAATGCGATGGTACCTCCGGAAACACCGGGGATAATATTGGCAACACCTACAGCAATCCCTTTTAAAAAATAGTTGGTATATTCCTTCATTGATATTTTCTTTATAATGGTACCCTGTTTATGGATGACAACAGGCTATCGAATTAACGCATTAAATATTTAATTATTTTTAATTTTTTGCCATAAGGTGCATACCGGATAGGGGGGTCAATCCATGTTCCACGGTAGACAACCGGTTTGGCATTGGAAAATGTTTCAAAGCTGAAAAAGCCATGGTATTTTCCGATTCCGCTGTTGCCAACGCCACCAAACGGCAATTTGTTGCTGGCAATATGCATTAAAGTGTCGTTAACCGTTACTCCACCCGCCGGGATACTGCTTATGATTTTTTTCTGAAAAGAATGACTTTTGGAAAAAACATACAATGCCAGCGGTCGCGGCCGGGCATTCACTTGTGAAACGACTTCCTCCGGGTCAGAGAAAGTAATTACCGGTAAAATGGGCCCGAAAATTTCCTGTTGCATTACCGGCAGGTCAAAATTAACCTCATCAAGAATTGTGGGTTCAAAATATTTATCTTCTTTATCAAAGTTTCCGCCATAGGCAATGTTGGCGCCATCTAGTAAAGTGATAAGCCGTTCCATGTTGGCACGGGTGATAATACGTGGATAGTCCGGGCTCTTGCCGGCATCTTCGCCAAAAGCCTTTTTAATGGCTGTAACAATTGCTTTTACCAGTGGTTCTTTTATTTTTTTATGCACATAAAGATAATCGGGGGCAATACAGGTTTGGCCGGCATTCAACATTTTTCCCCAGATAATCCGGCGTGCTGTTAATTTTAGTGGTGCTGTTTCATCCACAATACAGGGGCTTTTCCCTCCCAGTTCAAGGGTTACGGGAACCATCATCTTTGCTGCCGATTGCATCACTATTTTCCCCACCCGCGGACTTCCCGTAAAGAAAATATGATTAAACTTCAGCTTTAGCAGCTCTTGCGACATATCCACACCACCTGTTACAACTTTGATATACTCTTTTTCAAAACTGGAGTTTATCATTTTTTGGATAACCAGTGCTGTATTTTCTGCAATTTCAGAGGGCTTAATAATTACGGTATTTCCGGCGGAAACAGCACCAATCAGCGGTGCCATCATAAGCTGAAACGGATAGTTCCATGGCGCTATAATTAATACTGTACCAAGTGGTTCATAAGTTTTATAACCTTTTGCAGGAAAGCTAATAACAGAAGACCCAACCCTTTTGGGCCTGGCCCATTGGTGCAGTTTTTTCAAATGGAAGCGCAATTCATCCAGTACAAAACCAATTTCCGTTGCATAGGACTCAAAAGGCGATTTGTGTAAATCTTTATACAAAGCCTCGTTGAGTTCCTCTTCGTGCATGAGAATGGCTGAACGCAGTTTTTTCAATGCTTCCTTTCGGAAAGAAACTTTTCGGGTTTTCCCGCTTGCAAAAAAAAGCTGCTGACTGCTAAACAGCCCTGGTAAAGATGAATTATCCATAGGAAGATATTTTCGAAGATGTGTTCCCCCGATACAGTCTGCCTATTGTTTCAGATTATCGGGCAGAAAATGCATAAAAGTATCACCACGTAATCCTAAACGCAGTGTTTCCAACGGGATAATTTCCGTTGGCGCTATATTTCCAAGATTTACGTTGGCTCCAAAATGTTTGATAAACCATACTTGTTGTGATTTCTGAGGTGCTTCCCACAATATGTTGTCTAGTGGCAAATGTTTGGAAATCTCACTGATAAGTTCAAAATTGGCTTCACCGTGTTTATCGTAAATACCTACCGTACCACTTTCGCGGGCTTCTGCAATTACTTTAAACGAGCCTGATTTCAGTTCTGACTCCATCTGCGAAACCCATTGTGTAATAGGAATTTCCAGTCCGGCAATTTTTGAACCTACTTCCGAGACTACCAGGAAATCTTTGGATAGTTCATGGATATATTCACACTTTTTATCGTGGTCCATTTCCATAGAGCCATCTGAAATTTCTACGGCGTCAAAACCCAGTTTATCCAGAAAACGGCGGAAATCATCAAACTGGTTTCTGATGGCAAAAGCTTCAAAAAGTGTTCCGCCGGGATAAACACGGATGCCATGCCTTTTATACAATGCAATTTTTTTCTTAACATTCTGATTTATATAGGATGTGCCAAATCCAAGCTTTAAAAGGTCAATCAGGTTACCGGCAGTTTCTACCAGATCTTGGGTCTGGTTCATCCCGATACCTTTGTCCATGACCATAGTAATGCCATTGGATCTGGGTTGTTCGGATCTTTCGGGAATAAAATTCAGTGAAATATTCATTTTATTAAGTTTTTATGTTAACGATTGGGTTTTTTATAAAGATCCAGAATCTCGACAAACCTTGGCTCGTCAAGTAGTTCAGGAAGATATTGCAATAAATCCTGATGTTCATCAAAATTGATTTTAACAGCCTGTTCAATATCGAAATAGGCTTCTTCAACCTTTCCGGCTCGGTAAAGATAACCGGCACGCCGGTATAAGATTTTGGCATCCGATGGGTTGGCTTCCAGTGCTCTGGTAAGAATAGTGATAGCTTCCTGAAATTTATCCTGTAAAGCCATAACCAGTGAGTAGTTAAGCCAGGCTTCCACATATTCTCCGTTGTGGTTCACCACTTCCTCAAATAATGGGACTGCCTTGTCGAGGTTGTGGTTACGCAGGAAGAGAACAGCAAGTTCAAATTTCAGATCATCCTGGTGAGGAGCAAGCTGGATAGCTTTCTCGTAATATTTAACAGCTGTTTTTTCCATGTTCTGACGAACAAAAATACGGGCAACGCCACCCCAGGCATCTGCCAGCTTATCGTCCAGGTCAAGTGCACGGTTATAATAGGTTAGTGCTTTATTGAGGTCATTCAGGTTTTCCCACGATTCGCCTATGTAACAATAAGTTATGGCTTCGGGCTTTTCTATTTTTAGTGTTTCTTCATAAAGCGAAATGGCTTTGCGGTACTGCTGAATGCTGGTGTATGCATTGGCCATGTTGAAATAGGCAGAAGCAAATTCATCATCAATGGCTACGGCAAATTCATAAGACTGGATGGCCTTTTCAAAAAGATCCAGATTACTGTAAAAAATACCGAGATTAAACCAGGCAAATTTGGAGTAGGGATGGCGATCCAGAAAATTTCCAAAAAATTCAACGGCTTCTTCTTCGCGGCTGGTAAGTTCAAAGAAAAAAGCTATTTCCTGGATAAGGTCTTCAGACTCGGGGTGAAGTTCCAGTGCTTTTGTCAAATAACGCAAAGCATTAGGATAGTCATTAAGACTTTCGTACTCATAAGCAATGTTAGAGAATATTTCTTCCGGGCGTTCTGTAGTTTCGATCACTTTCTTGTAAGCATCAATAGCCTCTTCATGCTTGTCCATAAGGCTGTATATTTCTCCTTTGGCAAGATAAAATTCTTCATTACCTTTTTCCAGCGTATCCAGATCATTTAAAATTTTCAAAGCCTGGTTATATTTTGCTTCCTGTGTGAGAAGCCTGGCCTCTCTTATTTTAAAGGAGTTACTGCCGGGATGTTGTTCGCTGGCCCAGTCAATAGCTTTTTGCGTCATACTCGTTTGTTGAATATCAAGGTAATAATCAATGATAGCCTCAAATTCTTCCACATCAAAAAAATGGCCTTCACCAGATTTCAAAAACGTTTCAAAACGACTTACCAGCTCACTTGTCTCGTCATCCTGCTGCCAATCAAATTCTTCATCCATACAATCAAATTCTGCTGCAAATTTAAGATTTATACCAACATAAAAAGATGTCCGCCCATCTTTGTGCATTATGAACAAACCTAAAGCGAAAATAGGCATTCTTTTTTCTACAGGGGCGGATATTTCACTAATTTTGCACAAGGCATTTTAAAAATGAAAGGCCGGAAACCTTAAACCTACCACAAAATGACATTAATTAAATCAATATCAGGTATCCGCGGAACCATAGGCGGGAAAAGCGGGGATAACCTCAGCCCCATCGACATAGTCAAATTCACGGCAGCTTTTGTCCATTTTCATCAAAACCGTCATGGAAAGAAATCCATTCAACTTGTGGTGGGCCGTGATGCGCGTATCTCAGGGAAAATGGTAGAAAGTCTGGTGGTTTCCACCGCTGTGGGAATGGGTGCAGATGTCATAAATACCGGCCTTTCCACAACCCCTACCGTGGAGATGGCCGTAATTCAAACACAATCTGATGGCGGAATTATTCTTACTGCAAGTCACAACCCCAAACAGTGGAACGCGCTGAAATTACTTAACAATAAAGGAGAGTTCCTTTCCGACAAAGAAGGCCGCCAGGTATTGGAATATGCCAAAACATTGGATTTTGATTTTGCTCCGGTGGATGAGCTGGGGACTGTAACGGAAGATGATAGTTCTATCGACCGTCATATACGGGCTGTTCTTCAGTTAGCGCTTGTGGATAAAGATCTGATTGCAAAAGCCGGATTTAAAATTGCCGTGGATGGTGTAAATTCTACCGGAGGAATAGCTATTCCCAGGTTGTTACATGCACTTGGCGTAAAAGATGTTCTTGAACTTAATTGTGAGCCTACGGGAAATTTTGCTCATAATCCTGAGCCGTTGCCGGAAAATCTGACAGAAATATCGGCTAGAGTAGTGGCCAAAAAAGCTGATTTGGGTGTTGTGGTGGATCCGGATGTGGACAGGCTGGCCTTTGTTATGGAAAACGGAGAAATGTTTGGCGAGGAATATACGCTGGTGGCTGTGGCCGATTATGTATTACAAAATACACCGGGAAATACGGTTTCAAATCTCTCGTCTACCCGGGCACTGCGTGATGTTACCGAAAAAGCAGGCGAAAAATATACAGCAGCGGCAGTTGGAGAAGTGAATGTTGTGGCCAAAATGAAAGAAATCAACGCCGTTATTGGTGGCGAAGGCAACGGGGGCGTTATTTATCCTGAGTTGCATTCAGGCCGGGATGCACTGGCCGGGACGGCGCTTTTTCTCACTTATCTGGCGCGCAGGAAAATGAAAATGACAGAATTACGGGCTACCTTTCCTGACTATTATATCTCTAAAAATAAAATCTCACTGAAACCGGGAATACCCGTACAGGAGCTTTTTGACCGTGTGCGGAAAGCTTATACTGAATTCCCTATTCTGGATATCGATGGGCTGAAAATTGATTTTCCCGATGGCTGGGTACAGTTGCGTACTTCTAACACAGAACCCATCATGCGTATTTATGCAGAATCTATAACTATGGAAAAAGCCAATGCTTACGCGGAGGGCGTGATGGCGTTGTTGAAATAAGGCAGGTAATGGTCAAACAATGCTCAGGTTTGGAAATGCCGGCAGGGGTAATATCTTTTGAGAAATCCCATAAAATTTCTTATTCACAACTTTTCAACACGTTAGTTGACATCGGGATTTTTATTTATCTTTAGCGAAGTAAATAAACCGGAAAGGTTATGAGCAAGTTGCATAAAAAAAGGCATCAGTATAAAGAAGTGAGCTTTAAGCTTTCGGCAAAACAAATGAAATCGCTGAAGAATTATTGCCGGGCACGGAAAACCACGCCAACCAAACTCATCAAAAAAAGTATAAGGTATTATACGGAAAATTTCTCAAAAGAGATACCCTCAAAATATTACACGACCTCAAACCAGTTAGATATCTTTTACGATAATACGGGTGATAAGACACTGGATATGTTTTAGCGAATTTACCGGAAGTTACTTGACGGATACTTCTAAAGTGCTGCTTTTCCTTCCTTGCGAAAGCTTAAATTTTACTTTTCGCCCGTTGATTCTTTCTTTTTTCTGTGGTTCGCCATAACGTTTCATGTCAAAGAAGTCACCGCCATTGGACATGTCGTAAGTTACAAGAATATCCGTTATTCTCTTTGTACCCCGGGCATCGCCGCGTTTCATTTCAAACACCCATTTTTTCATGTTGTTTTTACTTCCCTCTACAAATGCGTAAGCTTTATGGGATTTCTCTTTAATTATCTGAAAAGTTAATCCCAGATTAGTCAGCGCTTCTTTAACGCTGGAAATGTCATGACTTACAAGGTCTTTGCAAATTGTTAAGTCTGTTTTAGTCGTTTCCTGTGCCTTTATCAGTAGCCCACTCATCAAAAAAACAAAAATCAGTATTCCCTTTTTCATAGTTTATCTAATTTGAGTTTTCAAAAATAATCATTTTTCTGACAGGCGGGGAATGTTAATTGAACTTTTCTATAATCAGTTTTTTAAAGCCGGGAGTAGCATAATTTTTATAGTTTTTATTTTTGGCGGACCAGATAAAAAAGGCTTCCAGACCGGGATGGTTTTCCACAAAGACACGCGATTTATGATACCCCATTACCATGAAAGCGGTGGCATAAG
>WFNG01000252.1 GCA_015488735.1 Bacteroidales bacterium
ATTGTACATGGTCTTGTCCTCATCAGGACAAATATCATCCCGTTTAAAATAGAGCTGAATACGTCCGGTTGAATCCATGAGTTCGGTAAAAGAGGCTGCCCCCATGATGCGACGGCTCATAATACGTCCGGCCATACTAACCTGCTGAAAAAGTGTATTGTCTTTTGGAAACTGCTCCTGTACCTCTTTTGCATAGGCATTTACAGGGTAAGCTGCCTGTGGATAAGGATTGATACCCAGCTTTTTCAATTCGTTCAAAGCGTTACGCCTGACGAGTTCCTGTTCGCTCAACTGCTGCATTGGCATTTTGTTTAAAAATTTTTGCAAAGATAAAACTTATGCTAATAGAAACACCCGTACCTTCTTTCAGGGCTAATTCCTGTTTTAATGCGCTGGTACGATAAAGAGGATGCCATTTTACCTCACAGAACCCATTAAAGACCCATAGGGCTCTTTTAAAGAATCATTTGGGCTTGGAAGATTTGCTATTTCTTATTCAAATAGTAAAAAAGTTTGCTTATTTTTAATGCAAATTATCTTGAAGCCGGATTTAGTCCCGTTAGGGACAAAATATTTATAGAAAAGATTATCCAATGTTTAACCAGTCCCGTCAGGGACGGAATATTTAGGACAATGGCAAATACCTATACCCAATTATATGTTCATTTTGTGTTTGCAGTCCAAAACAGGGCTTCCCTGATTCAGCCTGCATGGAAAAACGAGCTTTATAAATACATAACGGGAATAGTACAAAACAACGGGCATAAACTCCTGGCAATAAACGGAATGCCAAACCACGTCCATGTTTTTATCGGTTACAAGCCCCACCAGTTAATTCCCGACCTGTTACAGGACATAAAAGGCTCCTCTTCAAAATGGATAAATAAAAAGCAGTTTATGAAAGGGAAATTCAACTGGCAGGAAGGATATGGGGCTTTCTCCTATTCCCATTCCCACATTGACAGGGTCATAAAATATATTTTGCACCAGCAGGAGCATCATACAAAGAAATCGTTTCAAGAAGAGTATCAGGAGCTATTGGATAAATTTAAGGTCGAATACGACAAGCGCTACCTGCTAAAAGACATTCAATAACACATATCGTCCCTAACGGGACTTGTCAGTGGGTTTGCATTCTATTGCTACAAAGATTTTGTCCCTAACGGGACAAATTGTCCCCATTGTAATTCCGATATAACAGCAAAAGGAGCAGTTTGAACACCCGCCTGAACGGGTTCATTCGGGCAGGCCCGCCTGAATGAAGCAGTCGGGCAGGAAGTGAAAATATACGACATTTTGATGTATAATCGGTATAATTTAACCTGAAATCCCTGACGCATTAAAATAGGAATTAGCCTCTTTCAGCAATAACGCATTAAAATATTATTTATCTACCTTATTTTCATTTTTAAAAAAATTGTACATTTGCACCCCGATTGTCCGATGGTGTAATGGCAGCACTGCAGATTTTGGTTCTGCCGGTTCAGGTTCGAGTCCTGGTCGGACAACAAAAGGTTAAACGAGAATGATTTGGAGGGGACGGATGTCCCCTCTTTTATTGGAAATGATTAGCGAAAAACAAATAAAAAAGTGGGCCGAAGAGCAGCTTGAAAGTACCGACCGTTACGTGGTTCATGTAAAGGTAAGTGCAAACAACGCCATAAATGTTATTATTGACGGCGATTCAGGTGTCAGCATAAGTGATTGTATTGATCTAAGCCGGTATATTGAACAACGCCTTGACCGCGATCAAGAAGATTTTGAGTTAAAAGTCCTTTCTTCAGGGCTGGAGTACCCTTTTTCCATGTTGCGCCAATACAAAAAATATATCGGAAAACGAATTCAGCTAAAGTTGGAAAACGACAGCGAAAAAAAAGGTATTTTGCAGGAAGCAAACAACGAATACATTATTTTACAGGAAGAAACCGAAAAGAAATACAAAAAAACCATTAAAAGAATAACCGGCGAAAGCTTACGTATCTCCGTGAAAGAGATTAAGCAGGCCAAAGCGGTTATAGAATTTTAATTGACAAAAACAGAAAGAAATGGATAACATAAACTTGGTTGAAAATTTCTCGGAATTTAAAGAGTTCAAAAACATCGACAGGGAAACCATGATGCGTATCATCGAAGATGTGTTTCACAACATGCTCGAAAAAAAATACGGTGAAGAGAGTAACTTCGATGTGATTGTAAACATCGACCGTGGTGATTTGGAAATCTGGCACAACCGTGAGATTGTGGAAGATGGCGAAGTGGAAAATCCCAATACACAAATTGCATTCTCTGATGCCATCAAAATTGAACCTGATTTTGAAGTTGGCGAAGAAGTTTCCGAACAGATTTTTCTTTCCGATTTCGGCCGTAGGGAAATCCTCAATGTGCGACAGGCTCTCGTTGCCCGCGTTATGGATTACGAAAAAGACAACATCTACAAAAAATATAAAGAAAAAGTAGGCGAAGTGCTTACTGCAGAAGTTTATCAGGTTTGGAAAAAAGAAATCCTCCTTTTGGATGACGAAAATATTGAATTGATTTTACCCAAGTCCGAACAAATTCCTTCTGACTATTTCAAAAAAGGAGATAATATCCGCGCTGTTGTTTCCAAAGTGGACATGCGCAACAGTAACCCGGTCATTATCCTTTCAAGAACTTCACCTGTGTTTTTGGAGCGGCTGTTCGAGTCTGAGGTCCCTGAAATTTTTGATGGGCTGATTACCATTAAAAAAATCGTACGTGTTCCGGGAGAAAGAGCCAAAGTTGCCGTAGAATCGTATGACGACCGCATTGATCCTGTCGGCGCCTGTGTGGGAATGAAAGGTTCTCGTATTCATGGTATTGTCCGCGAACTGCGTAACGAAAATATTGATGTTATAAACTATACAACAAACGAGAGCCTTTTTATTCAACGCTCTCTTTCTCCGGCAAAAATATCTTCCATACATTTGGACGAAGAAA
>WFNG01000253.1 GCA_015488735.1 Bacteroidales bacterium
CCCGGCGAAAAAGAAGTTCCCTGCGTTTGTTCGCCATCGCGCAGGGTGGTATCCATGATTTCGAGATGCATAATCAGCCTCCTCTTTGTTGTTCAAATGCAATGATTTTCTCTTTTTTGCTCAACAGAAAATCAATATCATCGTAGCCATTGAGGAAACAGAGTTTTTTATAAGCGTTGATTTCAAATTTTTCCCTTTCTCCTGTTGACAGAAGGCGTATTTCCTGTTTTTCGAGATGAATTTCCAGCTGAGCCTGAGAGTCTTTCTCAATTTCATTGAAAATATTTTTCAAAAAGTTAGCCGAAACCTGCACCGGCAACAAGCCGTTGTTCATGGCGTTATTTTTAAAGATATCGGCAAAAAAGCTGGAAACGACCACACGAAAACCATAATCGAAAATAGCCCAGGCGGCATGTTCACGGCTGGAACCACTGCCGAAATTTCTTCCGGCCACAAGAATTTTTCCGGAATATTCCGGACTGTTCAGAACAAATTCTTTCCGTGGTGTATTATCCTTGTCGTAACGCCAGTCGCGAAAAAGATTTTCGCCAAAGCCTTCACGTGAAGTAGCTTTTAAAAAGCGGGCGGGAATAATCTGGTCGGTATCCACATTTTCTGCTGGAAGAGGAACACAGGTGGATGTCAATATGTTGAATTTTTCAATAGCCATAATTCAATTTTTTTCAGGTTTTACAATAAATCGGCGGGATTGGTAATCTTTCCCGTAACAGCAGCGGCAGCAGCAGTAAGTGGGCTGGCCAGCAGGGTACGTGCTCCCGGCCCCTGTCGTCCTTCAAAATTACGGTTGGAGGTGGAAACCGAATATTTCCCGGCCGGAATCTTGTCCTCGTTCATGGCGAGACAAGCCGAGCATCCGGGCTGGCGAAACTCAAAACCGGCTTGTTCAAGAATTTCAGCCAGTCCTTCTTCATAAGCCTGTTTCTCAACCTGTTTGGAACCAGGGACAATCCAGGCTGTAACATTTCCGGCTTTCTTTTTTCCTTTCACCAGCGAAGCAAAAGCACGAATATCTTCAATGCGGCCGTTGGTACAGCTTCCGAGAAAAACATAATCGATGGGATGTTCTGCCAACTTCATACCTGGAACAAAGTTCATGTATTCCAACGCTTTTTTAAACGATGGTTGTTCATCGGCCGGAATTTCTTCCAGCTTTGGAATATTTCCGTCAATGGCCGTTCCCATTCCGGGATTAGTTCCGTAAGTAATCATGGGGTGAATATCTTCGGCACGATAATACAATTCTTTGTCAAAAACAGCATCCGGTTCGGTTTGAAGTAATTTCCAACTTTCCACTGCGCTATCCCAGTCAGCATCTTTTGGGGCAAATTCCCGGCCATTCATATAATCAAAAGTAATTTCATCCGGAGCAATTAATCCCCCACGTGCGCCCATTTCTATGCTCATGTTGCAGATGGTCATACGTGCTTCCATGCTCAGGCTGCGAATTGTGCTGCCTGCATATTCCACAAAATAGCCGGTAGCCCCGCTGGCAGATATCTGCGAAATGATGTAGAGAATTATGTCTTTGGATGTAACCGCTTTACCCAATGCCCCTTCGATATTGATACGCATCTTTTTTGGCTTGGGCTGCAACACGCACTGGCTGGCAAAAACCATTTCTACTTCGCTGGTGCCAATGCCGAAAGCAATGCTGCCGAAAGCACCATGTGTAGAAGTATGGCTGTCGCCGCAAACAATGGTCATGCCCGGCTGTGTAAACCCCAGCTCAGCTCCGATAACATGGACAATGCCGTTGTGTGGATGTCCGAGGCCATAAAGTTCCACATCGAATTCTTTACAGTTTTCGGAAAGTGTTTCTACCTGTATCCGTGAAAGTTTCTCGCGGATAGGCAGTTCCTGATGCTGCGTGGGAATATTATGGTCGGCAGTGGCAAGAGTTCTTTCCGGCCTGAAAAGAGAAATTCCTCTTTTGCGCAAACCGGAAAAAGCCTGCGGGCTGGTAACTTCATGAATATAATGACGGTCGATGTACAAAACATCAGGGCCATCCTGTACGGAATCAACCATATGGCTATCCCAGATTTTATCGAAAAGTGTTTTTGGTTTCACGAAAATAAATTTGATTAAATAATTTTAGAAATAGCATCTACGTAAGCTTCTACGGCACCGGTAATGATATCAGTACTGGCAGAAAATCCGTAATACATTCTGCCCCGGTTTTCAATTTGTACATGTACTTTTCCCAGGTCATCACTGCCCCTGGTAATGGCCTGAATCAAAAACTCCTCCAAATGTACTTTCCGTTTGATGAGCTGTTTCACCGCTGAAAAGGCAGCATCAATGGGACCGTTTCCTGAAGCAGTAGCTGATTGTATTTCATTGTTAATTTTTAACCGGACAGTAGCCATGGGAACAGATGATTTACCACAGACAACCTGTAAAAGTTCCAGTTTTACGGCACGGTCTTCCCGTGAAGTTTTTCCCACCAGCGCACGTAAATCATCATCTTTAACCTCTTTCTTTTTGTCGGCAAGAGCCAAAAACCGGTCATAAATATTATCGATTTCTTTTCGGGCAAAACTGTATCCTAAAATTTTCAACCGGTGTTTTAAGGCTGCCCGTCCGCTACGTGCTGTCAGTTCAATACTCGATTCCTTTATTCCCACATCTTTGGGGTTGATGATTTCGTAGTTTTCACGATTTTTCAGTACGCCATCCTGATGAATTCCCGAAGAATGGGCAAAAGCGTTCCGACCTACGATGGCTTTGTTGGGCTGTACCGGCATGTTCATGAGCGAAGAGACCAGCCGGCTGGTTTTATGTATTTGTTTGGTATTTATTTCCGTATAGAGAGGAATGTCTTTGTGACTTTTTAATATCATCACCACCTCTTCCAGTGAAGTGTTTCCGGCGCGTTCTCCTATGCCGTTAAGGGTAACTTCGACCTGCCGGGCGCCATTCAGCACCCCTTCAATGGTGTTGGCCGTAGCCATTCCCAAATCGTTATGACAATGTGTGGAAATGACTGCTTTGTGCACATTGGAAACATGTTCCATGAGGTAACGGATTTTCTCACCAAACTCGTGGGGCAGGCAATAACCGGTTGTGTCGGGGATATTCACCACAGTAGCACCGGCGGCAATCACGGCTTCTACCACCTTTGCAAGGTATTTGTTGTCGCTGCGGCCTGCATCTTCGGCATAAAACTCCACATCTTCCACATACTTCTTAGCATATTTCACGGCAGCCACCGCACGCTCCAAAATTTTGTCGGGAGTGGAGTTCAGCTTATATTTAATATGGTAGGGTGATGTTCCGATACCGGTGTGGATGCGTTTGCGTGTGGCATACTGAAGGGCTTCGGCCGCTACTTCTATATCTTTCTCAATGGCACGTGTCAACCCGCAAATTACCGGGTTGGAAACGGCTTTTGAGATCTCAACAACAGAATGAAAATCACCCGGACTGGAAATGGGAAATCCGGCTTCAATCACATCTACGCCCAATGATTCTAATGCTCTGGCTACTTCAATTTTTTCCACGGTATTTAACTGGCAACCGGGAACCTGTTCACCATCGCGCAACGTTGTGTCAAAAACAATAATCTTGTTACTCATAACTTCGTCAATTTAGTTTTTCCTGTTTTTACAAAAATTTCTGTTGCAATAACCACAAAAAAAAACTTCCCGTTTTCATCGGGAAGTTTGTATCATTTAAGCAACATTTTACAAAAGTCCCTGTCAACACTTATCCAAAATAAGCATCGAAAGAATAATCCACCAAATGTTGCTGCGCATGTCCATAATCATGGGGACAAATGTAAAAGTTTTTTGAAACTGGCAAATATTTATTTATATTTTTTCAAAATAATCCTGGACAATTATCATATATAGCTAAATATCAGGTAAAAAGAGGTGTACTTAAATATTTTTCGCCACGGTCGGGAAAGATGACGACAATATTTCCTTTTTCAGCATTTTTAGCCGTTTCGATGGCAGCCACCATAGCGGCACCACTGCTCATCCCAACAAAAATACTTTCCTTACGGATAATCTGCCGTGCCATTTCGTAAGCATCTTCTGTCTCGATCATTACTGTTTTGTCAATTTTAGATGGGTCGTAAATAGACGGTACCAAAGCTTCTTCCATATTTTTCAGGCCCTGAATATAGTGCCCTCTGACAGGATGTGCACAGACAATCTTAATATGAGGGTTGTTCTCTTTAAGTGCTTTGCCTACGCCCATGATGGTTCCCGAAGTGCCGATGGCGGAAACAAAATAATCGACTTCACCGTTGGTTTGTTGCCAGATTTCTTCGCCGGTGGTTTTGTAATGTGCCAGCTTGTTGAAATAATTACTGAACTGGTCAGGCATAAAATATTTATCCGGGTATTTTGCCGCCAGTTCACGTGCTTTTTTAATGGCGCCATCGGTGCCTTCGCTGGCATCCACCAGTGTGAGTTTGGCTCCGAAGGCACGGATAATCTTTCGCCTTTCTACGGAAACTTTGTCATTCATAACGATTTCCACATCGTAGCCTTTGATGTTACCAATCATGGCTAGTCCGATGCCGGTATTTCCGGAAGTGGCTTCGATGATGGTTTTACCTTTGGTAAGCATTCCTTCCGCTTCGGCCTGCTGAATCATTTTCAGTGCAATGCGGTCTTTGATGCTCCCCGTTGGATTAAAACCTTCGAGTTTGGCATAAATCCTTACTTTCGGATTCGGATTGAGATGTTGAATTCTTACCAAAGGCGTGTTGCCAATGGTTTGTAATATGTTTTGATACATTTGTTTATCGGTGCTTGATGTGAACAGTTCGCTTTATGGCCGGAGTCATTTTCAAACTGTACTACTGTTCATGATTAAAAATATGTTTTTACGGTAAATTCAAATTGATTTATAAAAATCTTTTTCAAACTGGTGATATATTTAGCTCATATATTTTCGTTTTTGAGCTGTATTTCTGTTTTTAGCGAGCCGTAGATAAAACTTAAAGCCAAAAACTGTTTACAGCAACCCCAGTTCCAGTTTACCTTCGTCAGAAATCATTTCCTCATCCCATGGCGGGTCGAAGGTGATTTCCACATCCACACTTTTCACCCCGGTGAGATAAGATATCTCCTCTTTCACCTGTTGGGGCATAACATCTGCTACCGGACAATTAGGGGCAGTCAGCGTCATGACGACTTTCACGTTTCCTTCATCATCAATTTTGTGTTCATATACCAAACCAAGTTCGTAAATACTGACCGGAATTTCAGGATCGAAAACATTTTTTAAAACGTTGATGATTTTTTCTTCCAGTATGCGTTTTTCTTCAGGAGTCATTTTATTCTTCTTTTAATTTGATTTGAAAAACACGGGCATACAACATAATTTGCTTTACCATAGACGAAAGGCCGTTGGCACGGGTGGGCGACAAATGTTCTTTCAGGCCAATCTGATCCAGAAAATCCAGTTTGGCTTCCAGTATTTCTGATGGCGTATGTCCTGATAAAACGTTGACAAGCAGGCTGACAATGCCTTTGGTGATAATTGCATCACTGTCAGCAGAGAGGAACATTTTTCCGTCTTTCAGTTCTGCATAAAGCCATACACGGCTCTGGCAGCCAGAAATCAGGTGTTGATTGGTTTTGTATTTTTCATTAATCAGCGGAAGGTCTTTTCCCAACTCAATAAGATAGGAATATTTGTCCATCCAGTCTTCAAACACGGAAAATTCTTCCATGACGTCCTGTTCTTTTTCAGCTATATTCATTGTTTTAGTTTTTTATTTAATTACCATTAAAAACCAATAAGTTTGGCACAAAGGCACACAAAAATTTCATGTTTTTTTTACTGCAGCATTCCCACTGCCTTTTTTACAGCGTCAACAAAAATATCTACTTCCTCTAATGTATTGTACATGGCAAATGAAGCTCTCACTGTCCCGGGAATACCGTAAAAATCCATAAGTGGCTGGGCACAATGATGACCGGTACGAACGGCAATACCCATTTGGTCAAGTAAAGTTCCCAAATCAAATGGATGGAGCCCGTTTACCAAAAATGAAAGAACGGCCGCCTTTTCTTTGGCATGTCCGATAATACGCATTCCATCAATATTTTCCAACTTCTCTGTGGCGTATTTTAAGAGTTTGTCTTCATGATTAAAAATATCATCTACTCCTGTTTTCTGCACATAATGCAAAGCGGCTTCCAAGCCCAAAGCTCCGGCTACATTGGGTGTTCCTGCTTCGTATTTGTAAGGTAGTTCGTTAAAAGTGGTCTTTTCAAAACTTACCTGATCAATCATTTCTCCCCCAAACTGGTAGGGCGGAAGGCGCCGGAGCCATGTAAACCGGCCGTACAATACGCCAATGCCCATGGGTGCATAAATCTTATGTCCGGAAAATGCATAAAAGTCAACGCCCAGATCCTGTACATCCACTTTGGCGTGGGCAATACCCTGCGCCCCATCCAGTAATACGGGGACGCCTTTGTTGTGGGCAATGCGGACAATCTCTTTCACCGGGTTTACCGTTCCCAGAACATTGGAGATGTGTGCTATTGCCAGTAGTTTCACCTGTGGCGTGAGCATTTTTTCAAGGAAATTCAAATCTAACGTTCCATCAAGGTCAACGGGAAGTACTTTCAACCGGGCTTTGTTCCGCTCACAAAGTTGCTGCCACGGCACAAGGTTAGAATGATGTTCCATTCCGGAAATGATAATTTCATCCCCCGCTTGTATCCAGGGACTTAAAACATTGGCCAGTAAGTTGATGGATTCAGTAGTGCCACGGGTAAAAATAATCTCGTTACTTTCTTCGGCATGGATATATTTTGCTATATAACCGCGGGCATTTTCATAAGCTTCGGTAGCAACCTGACTCAGGTGATGTACACCGCGATGTACATTACTGTTTTCTTTCAGATAATAATCAGAAATACGCTGAATTACAGCAAGTGGTTTTTGTGTGGTAGCTGCATTATCCAAATAAACCAATGGTTTCCCGTTGACCTGTTGGTTGAGAATGGGAAAATCTTTTCTTATCTGTTGCAAATCCATGATGCTATATTTTACTCATATCAATATCAAAAATTACGGGCTGATCCGGGTTGCTGCAATGTAATACACAACGGTCGCAGATAGACAAATCGCCGCGCAGCCTTCGTTTCACCATGTCCTCAATACTGATGCGCAATGCGTCAATAGTGATTTCATTGATTACAGCATCGGCAAAGGCATACATGAGCAACATACGTGCATCGGCAAAGGGAATTCCACGTTGTTCCAGGTAAAACAAGGCTTCATTGTCTAACTGGCCTACCGAAGCTCCGTGGCTGCATTTTACATCATCGGCATAGATTTCCAGGTGAGGCATGGTGTCTACACGGGATGTTTTCGTTAGTAAAATATTGCTGTTACGCTGAAATGCATTGGTCTGCTGTGCATCGCGTTTCACATTAATATAACCATTAAAAACAGCGGTGGCTTCATTGTCGAGAATTCCTTTGAAAAGCTGGTTACTGTCGCAATGTGGAACATTATGATAAATATTTACCTGGTTGTCAACGTGCTGTTTTTGGTCCATAAGATACAGGCCACGTACATCAGACCAGGCACCTTGTCCGTTCATCAAATCAAAAATTTCGTTGCGGATCATTCCTCCGTTAAGCGAAAAAACATTGACTTTCAATCTGCTGCCGGCCGATTGGTGAACCGCCGTTTGGTTTAACAAAGCTGTTTCATCGTTTAGGTTTTGTAGTTTATACAGTTCTAACTCAGCATTGTCATCGATGAATACCTCGTTTACCTTGTTGATAAAACCAGCATGATGGTTTACGGAGTCATCACAATGTAAAAGCCGGAGTTTGGCATTTTTCCCTAAAATAACCAGATTACGGACGTTGATAATCAGGTTAGGATCATTCAGGATATTAATGATTTGAATAGTTTTTTCTACCTCGATATTATCAGGGACGTAGATAAAAACGCCATCGGTAGTCATGGCCATGTTCAGCGATTTGAAACCATCGGTTTGCTGCATGATTTCACCGTAGTATTTTCCGACAAGTTCGGGATATTCCTGCATGGCTTTGGAAAGGCTCCCTACAATAACACCGCTGCCGTCTATGGTCAGTTTTTCTTCTTCCGGGCTGTAGAAACTACCGTTCAGTACGGAAAGAACATGTGTATCGAAGCCTTTTACTTCACAAAGAAAAATCTCACTCAGTTGTTTTTTGTAAGGTGTTTCCCGGTCAAAAATTTTCAGATCTGACGCATAAATATTTTTCAGATCTGTGTTGCGCCAGCGTTCCATACTTTTCTGTGGAAAACCGGTTTTCTGAAATGTTTCCATGGCATCGCGGCGCATTTTTGCCACTTTTGGAATATCATATCGTCCCAACCGCTCTGCATGTTTGGTAAAGTATTCAGTAAACTTTTTCCGGAGCGGATAATCTGTTTGGTTTATTTTTTCCATAACTTTTTTCCCTTTCACCGGATTAGTCATCAAATTGTTCTTTAATCCATTCGTAACCTTTTTCTTCAAGCTCAACAGCCAGTTTTTTTCCTCCTGATTTTACGATACGACCATTGTACATAACGTGGACGAAATCAGGAACGATATAATCCAACAGACGTTGGTAATGGGTTATAACAATAAAGGCATTCTCGCTTGATTTTAACTGGTTTACTCCGTTGGCAACTACACGCAAGGCATCAATATCAAGTCCCGAATCGGTTTCGTCGAGAATGGCAAGCTCGGGCTCAAGCATGGCCATTTGAAAAATCTCATTTTTCTTTTTTTCACCTCCTGAGAAGCCTTCGTTTACCGAACGGTTGGTGAGTTTCGATTGAATTTGTACCAGCTTTTTTTTCTCCTCCATTTTTTTTAGAAACTCTTTGGCAGAAATGGGAGACTGGCTGAGATACTCTCTTTTTGCATTTACCGCAGTTCGCATAAAATTGGTCATGCTTACACCGGGAATTTCAATGGGATACTGAAAGCTGAGGAAGACCCCTTCGTTGGCCCTTTTGTCTGGTGACCAGTCGTTGATGACCTGGCCTTTGTAAATAATTTCACCTTGGGTTATCTCGTAACCGGCGCGACCGGTAATGGCAGCCGCCAAAGTGCTTTTGCCTGTGCCGTTGGGTCCCATAATAGCATGGACTTCCCCTTTGTTAACACTAAAATTTAACCCTTTGATAATTTCTTTTCCATCAATGGAAACGTGTAAGTTTTTTATGTTTAAAAGCATTTTTCTTTTATTTTGTCATTTGTTAATTCGATAATTGGTCATTGGCTATCCGTCATTCGTCATTGGTCACTTGGTTGTGTTTTTAATTTCCGGATTTGTTATTTTTTAACCAACACTTCCTTCCAGCGTAACGGCCAGTAGTTTTTGAGCTTCCACTGCAAACTCCATGGGCAATTTGTTCAGTACTTGTTTTGCATAACCGTTTACTATAAGGCCAATGGCTTTTTCCATATCAATGCCTCTCTGCTGACAATAAAACAATTGGTCATCGGAGATTTTGGAAGTGGTTGCTTCGTGTTCTACTATTGCTGTATCGTTTCCCGTTTTGATGTAGGGAAACGTATGTGCTCCGCATTGGTCGCCAAGCAGAAGCGAGTCGCACTGAGAGTAATTTCGGGCATTATCGGCTTTTTGGGCAACCCGTACCAGTCCGCGGTAACTGTTGTTACTTTTTCCGGCAGAGATTCCTTTGGAAATAATGGTGCTTTTGGTGTTTTTGCCAATATGAATCATTTTTGTTCCCGTATCGGCTTGCTGGTAATTGTTAGTAACAG
>WFNG01000254.1 GCA_015488735.1 Bacteroidales bacterium
ATTTCCCCTGAGGTAGAGAGATGTGCTGTCGGGCCGGGGATATAGATTTCTGGAAAAGATAATCTTTCCTTTGTTGTTGGTAATGATAACCGGAATATCCTGGTTGCGGTTGATAATTTTCAGGTAAAAGGTCAGCTCATCTGAAGTATTATCATTGCGAAGTAAACGTTTGTAAACATCGGCCAATAGTTCAACTTTTTGGCGTTCGGAAGCTCTTAGCTGGCTAAAAAAGACATCTGTGTATTTTACCAGTCGTAGTTTCCGGTGTACTGCATCGGCCCACATACGCACATTCCGGCGCTCTGCCTGGGCAAATTTAGACACCAGCATGTTGGTGTAAAATAAGGAAGCAGCCATAATGATAACGCCTATAATAGCCAGAATAATTTTCCAGCGTTTTTTTTTAGAATAAAGCTCCACGGTAAAAATTTAACTTCAAAAATACAAACTTCTTCTTGGGATACGAAAAAACCGGTATTTTATTGTCTGAAAATCTTTTTCAGGTTTTCAAATAAAAAAGGCGTACGGCTGTCGTACGCCTTAAAATATTTTACGTTTTTCTTAAAGTTCAAGTACCCTGTCCAGCATATTCTGTACCAGGTTTTTCATGCTGCTTTTGTAGTTTGGGTTAAAGTCATCGGTAACGCGGTTTGCAATCACATCACAAACGGTCATAGCTTCGTGGCCGAGCATGGCCGAAAGCGAATACAGTGCCGATGTCTCCATTTCGAAGTTGGTAATTTTCTGGCCGTTATATTCAAAATCTCCGGCACGTTCAATAATACTTTTATCGTGTACTTTCAGCCTTAGTTCGCGACCTTGTGGTGCATAAAACCCGGGGGCTGTCAGTGTGATTCCTTTGCGCCAGCCTGTGGATAATTTTTCGATCAGATAGGCTGAACCTTTAATGCCGTAAGGCCGGGGTAGTCTTTCATCCCAATTCATGTATTTAATAAAATTGTCTGTCAAATCCTGCTGAAGTACATGAGGCCCATCTTCATAAAAGTAGGCCAGGCCATCCAGTCCCAGTGCATATTCTGAAACTATGTAGGATTCAACTACGCCAATTTCGGGTTGGAGAGCACCGGTAGTGCCGATACGAATCAGATTTAATGAAGTTTTTTCTTCCTTTGGCAATCTGGTTTTAAAATCAATGTTGAACAATGCATCCAGCTCGTTTACAACAATTTCCACGTTATCAGGTCCCATCCCGGTGGACATAACCGTCAGGCGCTTACCTTTATAAGTTCCGGTAAAAGTGTTTATTTCACGGTTTTGACCGGCAAATTCGATTTCATCAAAATATTCCGAAATCATTTTGGCACGACCGGGATCACCTACCAAAAAAATAGTTTCGGCTACATCGCCCGGATTGAGTTTCACATGGTAAATACTTCCGTCAGTATTCAGTACTAATTCTGCATTTTTTAATTCCATCTTCTTGTCTTTATCATTTACCTTTGCAAAGTTACAATTTTAAAACAAATGAAAGCAGAAATAATAAATATTGGCGATGAATTGCTGATAGGACAGGTTGTAAATACCAATGCTTCGTGGATGGCTGCACAGTTGACCAAAGCGGGTATCTCAGTGGTGCAAACAACGACCATTGCAGATGATGATAAAGCGATTAAAAAGGCTTTGGATCAGGCGTTTGTAAGGGCGCAGGTAATTCTGATTTCAGGAGGTCTGGGCCCTACAAAAGATGATATTACAAAAAAAACGCTGGCCGAATATTTTGATTCAAAACTTATTTTTCATGTTCCTACATACGAACAGGTAGAGAAAATATTTGCTGCCCGCAGGTTCCCGGTTACTGAAGTAAACCGTCAGCAGGCCATGATTCCGGAAAAATGCAAGCCGTTGTTTAATAAAAATGGCACGGCACCGGGAATGTGGTTCGAAAAAGATGGAAAGGTTGCGGTTTCTATGCCCGGTGTCCCATTTGAGATGCAAGCAATGGTGGCAGAACAGGTGATTCCGGCCATCGTCGAACATTTTAATATGGATGCAATAGTTCACAAAACTGTTATGACTACCGGAATGCCGGAATCCATGCTGGCAGAAAATATAAAAGACTGGGAGGCAAATCTGCCCTCTAATGTCAAGCTGGCTTATTTACCACAGCCCGGTATTGTAAGACTTCGGTTGTCGGGGAGGGGGAAAGACCGCCAAAAACTCAAAGCGGAGATTTCAGTACAGGTCGATAAACTCAAAAAGCTTATCCCGGAGATTATTTTCGGTTACGATGACGTAAGTCTGGAAGAGGTTGTCGGACAACTTTTGATAAAAAATAAAAAGACTGTATCTACTGCCGAAAGTTGTACCGGTGGTTATATTGCTCATTTGATAACAAGTGTTCCCGGGAGTTCCGGTTATTTTGAAGGTTCTGTTGTTTCCTATTCAAACCGTATTAAAACTGATTTGCTGGGTGTACGTACTGAAACGCTTGAGAAATATGGTGCTGTCAGCCGTGAGGTAGTTATTGAAATGGCAAAAGGGGCAAAGGCCGGGTTAAAAACTGATTATAGCCTGGCTGTTTCCGGAATTGCGGGACCTGATGGCGGAACCAAAGAAAAACCGGTGGGAACTGTTTGGCTGGCTTTGGCCGGCCCTCAAGGAACAGAAGCAAAACTATTTTATTTTGGTGAACACCGGGGCAGAAATATTAGGCGCTCAGCACTGGCAGCTCTCAATATGCTGAGATTAAAATTAGAACAATAGCATTTTTTTTGTTACTGGTTTTCAGTGGTTGTTATTTGCTATTCTCTTGTTTTACGACATCGGTAAATTCAAAGATTAACTCCGGTTTCTCTTCAAAACGATTGCCGATAACTATAATATCAGCGCCTGCCTGAAGGCTCTGTTTTGCTGCCTTTGCTGTCCGGATACCGCCTCCCACAAGCAAAGGGACGCTGATAGAATCTTTCACAAAGCGAATCATTTCGGGAGGAACGGGTGTTGTTGCACCACTACCTGCATCCATAAAGATAAGACGAAGGCCCAACATCTCGCCAGCCATAGCTGTGCAGGCGGCAATGTCCTTTTTGTCGTTGGGAATGGGAAAAGAATTACTCATATAACTCACCGAAGTAGGTTTTCCGCTATCAATGAGCATGTAACCTGTAGGCATGGTTTCTATGCCACTTAGCTTTACATAAGGGGCTGCAATTACATGCATACCTATGAGCATGTCAGGATTTCGGCCCGAAATAAGCGACAGAAAAAGCATGGCGTCAGCATTACGGCTTACCTGATAAGTGTTTCCCGGAAACAGTACCACCGGAATATCACTGTTTTCTTTGAGTACGCGGATACAGTGATACAGGCTGTTGCTGGTGAGCAAACTTCCGCCTACAAAGAAAAAATCAGTACCGGCATTTTGTGCAATCTTTGCTATTTTCTCATGCTGGTTGTTCGTTTGTTTATCAGGGTCCACAAGAACAGCCATTTGTTTTTGCGGTTTTTGGAAAAGGTCAATTATTTTCATTTGCTGTTATTTCTTACTGTAAAAGTTCATCCGATAATGAAGGAGAGTTATTTATACAAAAATAGGGAAAAATAGTTCATATTGAAACGGTGTGTGAAGGTAACTTTTTGAAACACGAAAATGTTTTGAATGGAATTTTTCATTTTACTTTTGAACAATTATATTAAGTAATCGCGTACTGATTAGTAGTTTCTTACGGCGCAAACGTTTGAAACTTGTTAACAATTGTTAAATAAAAACAGTTTTGCCGGAATTTCATATGTAGTAAAATTATTTACTTTCGCAAGAATATTTTTTAACTAAATAATAGGATTATGAAGTCAGTTTTACGTTTTTCAATGTTAATGCTAGCTCTTTTGAGCCTAAGCATTGCGGGTTATTCACAAGGAGTAACCACCGCGGCATTAAAAGGACAGGTTGTTGATCAAAATGGCAAGCCCTTATTTGCTGCTACCGTTTTAGCGGTACATACGCCAACAGGAACCCAATATGGAACCATTACCTCTGAGGATGGTCTGTTTAACATCCGGAATATGAAAATTGGTGGTCCGTACACTGTGCGGGTCAGCTCGGTTGGCTATAAAACAGAGGAAGTCAAAAATTTATATCTCGATTTAAATAAAACGGCAGATATTAAAGTGGTGTTAACGGAAACATCTGTAAACATTGGGGAGGTAGTTATTAAAGGAAACGAAAATGGTTCCATTAATGCTGGCAGAACCGGTGCTATGACCAATGTAAGCCATAAGGCTATTGAAGATATGCCTACTATCAAGCGCAGCCTGAAAGATATTACACGGCTTACACCTGAATCTGATGGTAACAGCTTTGGTGGTGCTAACGACCGTTATAATAACTTTTCGTTAGATGGCTCGGTCTTTAACAACTCTTTTGGACTTGGTGATGCAACACCGGGTGGCCAAACACATGCTCAGCCTGTTTCTCTTGATGCTATTGCTCAGGTGCAGGTATCTCTTGCCCCATTTGATGTTCGTGAAGGTGGCTTTACAGGTGCGGGTATTAACGCTGTTACCAAATCGGGAACCAATGAATTTAAAGGAAGTATTTATTCCTTTTTCAGAAATAAAAATATGGTTGGTTCAAGAGTTGGTAATATTAGTGTTCCTAATACCGATTTTAGCACTCAGCAGTATGGTGTGAGCCTGGGAGGCCCCATTATTAAGAATAAGTTATTCTTTTTTGTGAACTACGAAGGAGAAAACAGAAACGCGCTGGCCCACAGCTGGGTAGCTTATAATAACAACAACAAAGGACAATCCAACGTTACTACTGTTTCGGAAGACAGTATTCGCATGGTTCAGGCCCGATACAGAAATTATTGGGGATATGATCCGGGAGCTTATCAGGGCTATACCCATCAAAAGAAAAATTATAAAATACTGGCAAAGATAGACTGGAACATTTCAAAAAATAATAACCTGACGGTTCGTTATAACATGTTACATTCCTGGATGGATCAGTTGCCCCACCCGACAGCAGTTATTGGCCGTGGCCCAACCAGTTACCGGTTGCCTTTCCAAAATTCGTCATACCGTATTTTTAACAACGTTCAGTCGATTGTTGCTGAGTTAAACTCAATTTTTTCCAACAAAGTAGCTAACAAGATTATTACCGGATTTACCGCTTTCCGCGATTACCGTGTACCTTTTTCAAAGCCATTTCCTGTAGTGGATATCTTTAACCAAAACGGTCAGTTGGCTATTACTGCAGGTTCCGAAATGTTCTCTACTCATAATATCCTGAATCAAAATGTTTTTCAATTTTCGGATAACCTGAACTATTACTCTAACAAACATACCATTACCGGTGGTGTTAGTTTTGATTATTTTAGTTTTGAAAACTCTTTTAACCTGTTCTACTATCCCTGGGATAAGTTCTTTAGTGTAAAAAGCTTTTTGGAAAATGACTCTATTACCGGTGTTAATTTTAATAAACAGGTCAGAGACTCTCAGAAAAAACCCTATCAGGTGTCTTATCTTAAAGTAGGTCAGCTTGCAGTGTATGCACAGGATGACTGGCAGGTAAGCGACCGTTTTAACCTGACTTATGGCTTGCGTATTGATGTTCCTATGTATTTTAATCAGATTCCTCAAACTGCTGCCACAGATGTAGCCAAAAACTTTGATGGATGGG
>WFNG01000255.1 GCA_015488735.1 Bacteroidales bacterium
CTCAAACTGAATGATCAAAAAACTTTATTGGTTGTCAGCGATACAGATGAAAATCTTTATCTCTCTTCCCGCAACCTTCCCAATGCAAAAGTTTTGCGTGCCTCTTCATTGAATACCTATGATATTCTGAATGGCGGAAAACTTATTTTCACAGAAGGTGCAGTAAAGGCAACTGAAGAATTGTTTTAAAAAAATATAAATCCGAATAAGATGGGTGTAATATTTAAACCGGTAATAACAGAGAAGATGACTTCCAAAGGCGAACGTCTTAACCAATTTGGCTTTATTGTTGACAAACGTGCCAACAAAATTCAGATTAAGAGCGAGATTCAGGACTTGTACAACGTGGAGGTACTTTCTGTTAATACCATGAACTATTCCGGCAAGAGTAAATCAAGAAATACCAAGTCAGGAATAATTTCAGGCAAGACCAACGCTTATAAAAAAGCGGTGGTTACCCTTGCCGAAGGAGATACAATTGATTTTTTTAGCAACATCTAGACTACAGACATGGCTCTAAAGAAATATAAACCGACAACACCAGGCCAGCGCTTCAAGATTATCAGCGCTTTTGACGACATCACAGCCAAAAAACCCGAAAAGAGTTTGCTGGCCAAGAAGAGAAGTACCGGTGGACGTAATAACGAAGGTAGAATGACCATCCGCAATGTTGGTGGCGGTCATAAACAGAGATACAGAATTATCGACTTCAAACGCGATAAAGAGGGTGTACCCGGAACGGTAAAGACCATCGAGTATGATCCAAACCGTACGGCACGTATTGCTCTCGTTAATTATGCTGATGGCGAAAAACGCTATATTATCGCTCCACAGGGGCTGACAGTTGGCCAGCAGGTTATCTCCGGCAAAGGCGTTTCTCCCGAAGTGGGTAATACCATGTATTTGAGTGAAGTTCCGTTTGGAACTATCATTCACAACATTGAACTGCGTCCCGGAGAAGGAGCAAAAATGGCGCGCAGCGCAGGCTCATATGCCCAGCTCATGTCGCGCGATGGTAAATTTGCTATTATCAAGATGCCTTCCGGCGAAACACGTATGATTCTTCAGACATGTAAAGCTACAGTTGGAATGGTTTCCAATAGCGATCATCAACTCGAGAAATCAGGTAAAGCAGGCCGTAATCGTTGGCTGGGCCGTCGTCCCCGCGTACGTGGTGTGGCTATGAACCCGGTGGATCACCCCATGGGTGGTGGCGAAGGACGCGCTTCGGGTGGACATCCCCGTTCCAGAAAAGGCTTGCCGGCTAAAGGTTATAAAACCCGTGCCAAAAAGAAAGCTTCGAGTAAGTATATTATTGAAAAAAGAAAATAATCTTAGCTGAATTAAACAGATACTAATATGAGCCGTTCATTAAAAAAAGGACCCTACATTCATTATAAACTGGACAGGAAGGTTATGGCAAACGTGGAAGCCGGGAAGAAAACGATTATCAAAACATGGTCGCGTGCTTCAATGATTTCTCCTGATTTCGTTGGCCAGACAATTGCTGTTCACAACGGGAATAAGTTTATTCCTGTTTACATAACCGAAAATATGGTCGGGCATAAACTGGGAGAATTTGCTCCTACGCGGATTTTCCGTGGCCATGCCGGTAAAAAAGATAAAGGTAGAAAATAAAGCACAATAACAATGGGATCTAGAAAACATAACAGTGCTGAAAAGCGTAAGGAAGAGCGTAAAACTCAATATATTGCACGTTTGCGTAATGTGCCTACCTCGCCTCGTAAGATGCGTTTGGTAGCCGACCTGGTTCGTGGTATGGATGCTGAACAGGCTTTGCATGTTCTCCAGCATACACAAAAAGAAGCTGCAGGCCGTGTTTATAAACTGCTCCGGTCGGCTATCGCCAACTGGGAAGTAAAAAATGAAGGTTCGCGTATTGAGGATAACCGGCTATACATTAAACAAATTAGTGTTGACAGTGGTCGTATGCTAAAACGTATCCAGCCGGCACCTCAGGGACGTGCGCATCGTATCCGTAAACGGTCTAACCATGTAACATTGGTTTTGGGTAACCGGGTGGAGGAAATGAAAGCAACCGAAGTTGTGGCTGCCGAAACAACTAATAAAGAATAATTAATAGCTTTAACAATATAGATTAATGGGACAAAAAACTAATCCAATAGGACTCAGATTAGGAATCATCAAAGGATGGGACTCATACTGGTATGGAGGAAAAAACTTCTCTGAAAAACTCGTTGAAGATAATGAAATCCGTAAATATCTGAATGCACGTCTTGCCAAAGCGGGTATCTCTAAAATAATGATCCAGCGTACGCTGAAAATGGTTACTGTAACTGTTTTCACTGCCCGTCCCGGTATTATTATCGGTAAAGGAGGCTCTGAGGTCGATAAGCTGAAAGAAGAGTTGAAAAAAATCACTAATAAAGATATTCAGATTAACATTTCCGAAATCAGACGCCCTGAGTTGGATGCCAGACTGGTTGCCAATAACATTGCCCGTCAGATTGAAGGAAGGGTTTCTTTCCGCCGGGCTATTAAAACTTCCATTGCTTCCAGCATGCGTCTTGGTGCCGGTGGTATCAAGGTTGTTATTTCGGGTCGTGTGGGTGGTGCCGAAATGGCACGTAGTGAAATGTACAAAGAGGGACGTATTCCTTTGCATACGCTTCGTGCTGACATTGATTATGCCCTTGTTGAAGCCCATACCACTTACGGACGTATCGGTATCAAAGTCTGGATTTTTAAAGGTGAGATTTACGGACGTCCCGACCTTGTTTCTATTGTAGAGAAGAATGCAGGCCGTCAGAGAGGCCCTGTCCGCGGTGGCGGTAGCAGACAAAGGAGAAGAAGATAATAGCATTGATAATATTTTAAAGGAAACAAAAAAATGTTACAACCGAAGAAAACTAAATATAGGAAACAGCAAAAAGGCCGCATGAAAGGTAATGCACATCGTGGCGCCGAGCTGGCTTTTGGTTCTTATGGTATCAAAACCATGGATGAAGCCTGGCTTACCGGTCGCCAGATTGAAGCTGCCCGTCAGGCTGTTACCCGTTATATGAAACGTCAGGGTCAGATTTGGATTCGTATTTTTCCTGACAAACCCGTTACTAAGAAACCTGCTGAGGTACGTATGGGTAAGGGAAAAGGCGCTCCGGAACTGTTCGTTGCACGTGTTACCCCTGGTAGAATTCTGTTTGAAGCCGATGGTGTTCCTTTGGATATTGCCAAAGAAGCTATGCGCCTTGCTGCTCAGAAACTGCCTGTGAAAACAAAATTTGTTGTCAGACGTGATTACGTCGAAAATTAATAAACGCTATGAAACAGGAAGTTGTTAAAGAAATGAGTACGGCTGATATCGTGGACAGGTTAGTTGAAGAAAAGAAACACCTGACACGGATGAGATTAAATCACGCTGTTTCACCTTTGGAAAATCCTCAGGTTATCGTGGAAAGTAAGAAAACTATTGCCCGCATGAAAACCGAATTGAGGAGAAGAGAATTAGAGGAAACAAACAATAAGTAAGACTACAATGGAAAAGAGAAATCTTAGAAAAGAGAGAATTGGTCTCGTCGTCAGCAATAAAATGGATAAGTCGATTGTTGTGACAATTGAACGCCGTTTTAAACATCCCGTTTACGGAAAGTTTATTAAGAAGACCAACAAATTTGTTGCCCACGATGAGAAGAACGAATGCAACATCGGTGATACCGTGCGCATTATGGAAACACGTCCTCTGAGCAAGAATAAGAATTGGAGATTAGTAGAAATTATAGAAAGAGCTAAATAACCATGGTACAACAAGAATCAAGACTTGCGGTTGCTGATAATAGCGGAGCCAAAGAAGTACTGGTCATCAGGGTGCTGGGCGGAACAAAGAAAAGATATGCCTCTGTGGGCGATCAGATCGTTGTAACCGTGAAACATGCCATCCCGTCCGGTAACGTGAAAAAAGGGGCTGTAGCAAAAGCGGTAGTTGTTAGAACCAAAAAAGAAATCAGAAGAAATGACGGTTCCTATATCCGGTTCGACGACAACGCCTGCGTTTTGCTTAACACCACCGGTGAAATGATGGGTACCCGTATTTTCGGGCCTGTTGCCAGAGAATTGCGTGAAAAACAATACATGAAAATTGTATCACTTGCACCTGAGGTGCTTTAACATAGAAAGATATCAGATATGGCAAAGTTGCATATAAAAAAAGGTGATAATGTGATGGTCATTGCCGGAAACGACAAAGGACGCTCAGGCAAAGTGCTGGCTGTTATTGCCGAAAAAAACCGGGCCATCGTAGAAGGTGTGAATATGATTTCCAAACACACCAAACCCAATGCGGATTATCCTAACGGTGGTATTATTAAAAAAGAAGCAGCAATTCATCTTTCTAATCTGAAAGTGATTGATGCCTCCGGAACACCATCACGCGTTGGTCGTAAGATGGATGAAAAAACAGGAAAAACAGTTCGTTACTCTAAAAAATCAGGGGAGGTGATAAAATAATGGAATATCAACCTAGATTAAGAAAGCAATACTTTGAGGAAGTGATTCCTGCATTAACTAAAAAATTTGGTTACAAATCGAAGATGCAGGTTCCCAAGTTGACTAAAATTGCCATTAACCAGGGAATTGGTGCTGCGCTGGCCGATAAAAAGCTTATTGATGCCGGTGTGAACGAAATGACAGCTATTACCGGACAAATGGCAGTGCCTACTATCTCCAAGCGTGATGTTTCTAACTTTAAGCTTAGAAAAGGAAGTGCTATTGGCGTAAGAGTTACCCTGCGTAGCGATAAAATGTACGAATTCCTTGATAAGCTTGTTTCCGTGGCCTTGCCCCGTGTACGCGACTTCAAAGGAATTAATGACAAGGGATTTGATGGACATGGAAACTACACTTTTGGTGTTCCTGAACAAATTATTTTTCCTGAGATTGATATCGATAAAGTAATGCGAATCAATGGTATGGATATCACTTTTGTGACCAGTGCCAAGACTGATGAAGAAGCCTTTGCTTTGTTGAAAGAGTTTGGATTACCTTTTAAAAATCAAAAAAAATAAGCGAACATGGCAAAAGAGTCGATGAAAGCGCGTGAGCGTAAAAGACAAAAAATGGTTGAAAAGTATGCTGAAAAACGAGCTGCTTTAAAAGCTGAAGGAGATTTTATTGGGTTACAAAAATTACCCAAAAACGCTTCTCCTGTTCGTTTACACAACCGTTGTCAACTTTCGGGAAGACCCAAAGGTTATATGAGACAATTTGGAATTTCACGTATTGAATTCAGAGAAATGGCCCTCAACGGTCTTATTCCCGGAATAAAAAAAGCCAGTTGGTAGTTTAAAAAAATATTGAAAGATGAATACCGATCCGATAGCAGACTATTTGACAAGAATCAGGAACGCTGTAGCAGCCAAACACCGTATGGTGGAAATACCTGCTTCTAACCTGAAAAAAAATATTACAAAAATCCTTTTTCAGAAAGGTTATATTTTGAACTATAAATTTGATGATTCCGGGAAATTCGAGACCATTAAAATCGCCTTGAAATACCATCCCGTTTCAAAAGCATCAGCCATTAATACTCTTCAGCGCGCATCAACGCCCGGTTTGAGAAGATATGTGGGAGCCAGAGATTTGCCCCGCGTTATGAACGGATTGGGAATTGCAGTTATGTCAACCTCCGCAGGAGTCATTACCGACAAAGAAGCCCGTAAACTGAATGTTGGTGGCGAAGTAATTTGTTACGTAAGTTAATACAGGAGAAAGAGCAATGTCAAGAATAGGAAAATTAGCGATAGCCATCCCACAGGGTGTTGAAGTAAAAGTCAGCGATAATAACGTAGTTGCTGTAAAAGGTAAACTGGGTGAACTGATTCAGGCTGTTGATCCCGCCATTACCATAAAAATCGAAGATGGTATAATGAATCTTTCCACAGCAGGCGAAAGTAAAGACCATAAATCAAAACATGGTTTGTACCGCTCTCTGCTGAATAACATGGTAACCGGCGTAAGCCAGGGATTTACCACTGTTCAGGAGTTGGTGGGTGTCGGTTTTAAAGCTGATGCTAAAGGTCAGCTGCTGGAACTTTCATTAGGATATTCACACCATATTTATCTTCAGATACCTGACGAAGTTAAAGTAGAGACTGTTACCGAAAGAGGTAAAAATCCACTTATTAAACTCTCTTCTGCTGATAAACAATTATTGGGTCAGGTAGCAGCTAAAATTCGTTCGCTGCGTAAACCGGAACCTTACAAAGGTAAAGGAATTAAGTTCCAGGGTGAAGAGCTTAGAAGAAAAGCCGGTAAATCAGCTGAGAAAAAATAATTGCATACGCATTCATAAACTGAAAAAACCATTAAAAAGATGGGAATTAAGAATAAAAAAGTATTTCGCAGAAACCGCATTAAAATGCGGGTTAGAAAGGTTGTTAAAGGTACAGCTGATCGTCCTCGTATGAGCGTTTTCAGAAGCAACAAACAGATTTATGTTCAGCTGATTGACGACCAGACACAGCAAACAATGGTCTCAGCTTCATCTTCTGACAAAAGCTTTGGAGAAGAAAAGACGAACAAAGTTGAGCAAGCCAAAAAAGTTGGAAAACTTATGGCTGAACGTGCCATTGCCGCCGGCATCAAAACTGTTGTATTCGACAGAAACGGATATTTGTATCATGGTAGGGTAAAATCACTTGCTGACGCTGCCAGAGAAGGAGGACTTAAATTTTAAGCTATTATGTCAAACGCAAACGTAAAAAAGATTAAATCCAGCGATATCGAATTCAAAGACAGGCTGGTGAGTATCCAAAGAGTAACCAAAGTTACCAAAGGAGGAAGAACTTTCAGCTTCTCTGCCATTGTTGTTGTGGGAAACGAAAATGGTGTTGTGGGCCACGGCCTTGGTAAGGCAAAAGAGGTTACCGCAGCCATTGCCAAAGGAATTGATGATGCCAAAAAGCATTTGGTAAAAGTGCCGGTTCTTAAAGGAACTATTCCACATGAACAAACAGGTAAATACAGTGGCGCCCGCGTTTATATTCAACCTGCAGCTCCCGGTACCGGTGTTATTGCCGGTGGAGCTATGCGTGCTGTACTCGAAAGTGTTGGTGTGAAAAACGTACTTGCCAAATCAAAGGGCTCTTCCAATCCCCACTCTGTGGTGAAAGCTACCATTGATGCATTGTCGCAGTTACGTGATCCTTTCACTGTTGCGCAAACGCGTGGTGTTGAATTAGATACTGTTTTTAACGGATAGGAGCATACAGAGATGACAAAATTGAAAATTACACAAGTCAGAAGCGCTATTAACAGGCCTTCACGACAGAAAAGAACACTCGTTGCCCTCGGGATAACGAAAGTTAATCGGCCCAGAGTAATAGAAGCTTCTGCTCAGGTTTTGGGAATGATTGAAAAGGTGAAACATTTATTGAAGGTTGAAGAAATTTAAAATAGGGAAAAAAGATGGATTTAAGTAATCTTAAACCGGCTAAAGGTTCCGTAAAGAACAAAAAAAGAATCGGCAGAGGCCAGGGTTCCGGACGTGGTGGTACCTCCACACGCGGACATAAAGGTGCTCAGTCGAGATCCGGCTATAAAAGGAAAAGCGGCTTCGAAGGTGGTCAAATGCCTTTGTTCAGACGCGTACCTAAATTTGGTTTTAAAAATATAAATCGTAAAGAGTATCAGGGAATTAACCTTGACACTTTGCAGAAACTTGTTGATGATAAAAAAGTTGCTGTTATAGACCAGGCTGTTTTGATTGAGAATGGCTTTGTGTCTAAAAACGATTTAATTAAAATTTTGGGCCGTGGCGAACTGAAAGCCAAACTTGAAGTTTCTGCACATGCTTTTACAAAAACAGCAAAAGCCGCCATCGAAGCTCAGGGAGGCCAAGCCAATATAATTTAATATCGGATGAAAAAATTTATCGAGACCATAAGAAATATTTATAAGATTGAGGAACTCCGTAAGCGTATTCTTTATACGCTGGGAATTATTCTGATCTACCGCCTCGGTTCGTATGTTGTGCTTCCCGGAGTTGATCCGAATCAGCTTACCAACTTACAGAATCAGGGGAGCTCCGGACTCATGGGACTTCTGAATATGTTTTCCGGTGGAGCATTTTCACATGCTTCCATTTTTGCATTGGGAATCATGCCTTATATTTCTGCTTCTATTGTTATTCAGCTATTGGGAATGGCCATTCCTTATTTCCAGCGTTTACAACGTGAAGGAGAAAGCGGTACCAGAAAGATTAATCAGATTACACGTTATTTAACCGTTGCTATTGTCGCATTTCAGGCTCCCGCATATATTGCTAACCTGGTTTCTCAGGTGCCAGCCGATGCCATTACACCATTTAGTGCTGCTGTTACCCGACCACCGGTCTATTTCTGGATTTCCTCTACCATTATACTTATTTCAGGCACATTGTTTGTGATGTGGCTCGGTGAAAAAATTACAGATAAAGGCGTGGGAAATGGTATTTCCCTCATCATTATGATTGGTATTATTGCCCGTCTTCCTGCAGCGTTATTTCAGGAGTTTGTTTCACGTATTGTTGAGACTAACGGAGGGATGGTTTATTTTCTGTTGGAGTTGGTTATGCTGGTACTGGTTATTCTGTTTACCATTTTGTTGGTACAGGGTACTCGAAAAGTGCCGGTTCAATATGCTAAACGAATTGTCGGTAACAAGCAATATGGTGGTGTCCGTCAGTATTTACCTTTAAAAGTTAATGCTGCCGGTGTTATGCCTATCATTTTTGCACAGGCTATTATGTTCCTTCCACTTACTCTGGTTGGATTTGCTAAAAGCGATACTCTGAGCGGTTTTGCCGCTGCTTTTACCGACTTTAACGGTTTATGGTATAATCTTACTTTTTTTGTAATGATTATTCTGTTTACATATTTTTATACTGCTATTACCATTAATCCTAACCAAATGGCGGAAGACCTCAAGAAAAACGGAGGTTTTATTCCCGGTGTTAAACCCGGACGTAAAACAGCTGATTATCTTGATAACATTTTGTCAAGGATTACGCTTCCCGGATCAATTTTTCTGGGATTGATTGCTATTTTGCCACTGTTTGCCCGATTGATTGGCGTTAATAGTGGATTCGCTGCCTTTTATGGTGGCACGTCTCTTTTGATTCTGGTTGGTGTTGTGTTAGACACTTTGCAGCAAATCGAAAGTTATTTGTTAATGCGTCATTACGATGGTTTGACTAAATCCGGAAGAATTAAAGGAAGACCATCTGCATTTGGCGGAATGTAAAATCTCTTCGGATGATACAGATTAAAACTGACGAAGAAATAGAAATTCAAAGACATAGTTCTTTACTTGTTGGAAAGACACTTGCCGAAGTAGCCAAGATTATCAAACCCGGTGTTAAAACCATTACACTGGATAAGATTGCGGAGGAGTTTATCAGAGATAACGGAGCAGTACCTGGTTTTAAGGGTTACGGCGGATTTCCTGCCACACTTTGTATCTCTGTGAATGATGCGGTGGTTCATGGTATTCCTGACGAAACCGAATTGAAAGATGGAGATATCGTTTCCGTGGATTGCGGAACTATATGGGGTGGTTTTTATGGAGACTCTGCTTTCACATTTCCGGTGGGCGATGTGGACGAAGAAGTTTTGCTGCTTCTCGAACGTACAAAACAGTCACTTTATCTCGGTATTGAGCAGGCTGTAGCTGGAAAACGTGTAAGAGATATAGGCCATGCTATTCAGACTTACGTTGAAAGTTTTGGATATTCTGTGGTTAGAGATCTTGTGGGGCATGGTGTTGGAAGAAATTTGCACGAAGAGCCGGAAGTGCCTAATTATGGTAGAAGAGGAACCGGCCCTAAATTGAAAGCAGGTATGTGCATTGCCATAGAGCCGATGATTAATTTGGGTGTAAAGGAAGTTTTTCAGGAGGGTGATGGATGGACTATCCGTACGGCTGATGGAAAACCTTCTGCTCACTTTGAGCACGATGTGGCTATCCGTCATGGCAAGGCCGATATCTTATCAAGTTTTGAGGAGATAGAAAAAGTTTTAAATAAAAAATAGTCATTTATGGCAAAGCAACAGTCGATAGAGCAAGATGGCACGGTAATTGAGAGTCTCGGTAACGCTATGTTTCGCGTAGAGTTGGAAAGCGGACACAAAATTATCGCCCATATTTCCGGCAAAATGCGTATGCATTACATTAAGATATTGCCGGGCGACAGGGTAAAACTTGAAATGTCTCCCTACGATTTAACAAAAGGAAGAATAACATTTAGATATAAATAATTGCATCATGAAAATACGCGCATCAATTAAAAAGAGAAGTCCCGAAGACAAATTAGTTCGTCGCAAAGGGAAGCTGTACATCATTAATAAGAAGAATCCAAAGTATAAACAAAGACAGGGTTAATCCTTTTTATAACAATTAATAACAAGAATTATGGCAAGAATTGCTGGAGTTGATATTCCCCAAAATAAAAGAGGCGAAATAGGTTTGACCTACATTTATGGAATTGGGAGGAGCACTGCTCAAAAAATTTTAACCGAAGCCGGTATCGACTGGAATAAAAAAGTCCAGGATTGGAACGATGAGGAACAGAACAAGGTTCGTTCTATTATTGGTGACAATTTTAAAGTTGAAGGTGAATTACGTTCTGAAACACAGATGAACATCAAACGACTGATGGATATCGGAACTTACCGTGGTATTCGTCACCGTATAGGGCTTCCTTTGCGCGGTCAGAAAACCAAAAATAACGCGCGTACGCGTAAAGGCCGTAAGAAAACCGTTGCCAATAAGAAAAAAGCCGTTAAATAATAAATAGGATTATACATTTTACGAAATAGAACGAAAATGGCAAAAAAGACCAGAAGTACAAAGAAAAGAGTAGTCAAAGTTGATCCTGTTGGCAGGGCTTATATCCAGGCTACCTTCAATAACATTATTATCTCGTTGACCAACGATGCAGGCCAGGTTATCTCATGGTCTTCTTCGGGAAAGATGGGATTCCGTGGATCCAAAAAAAATACTCCTTATGCTGCCCAAATGTCTGCTGAAGATTGCGCTAAGGTAGCTTACGGACTGGGATTACGTAAAGTAAAAGTTTATGTAAAAGGGCCGGGGGCCGGTCGTGAATCAGCTATCCGTACCATCAATTCTTCTGGAATTATGGTTACTGAGATTGTTGACGTTACACCAATGCCTCACAATGGCTGTCGTCCTCCCAAGAGAAGAAGAGTTTAATTATTAGTATTTGAAACAGACAAATTAATAGATTATGGCAAGATATATTGGCCCAAAATCAAAAATTGCACGTAAATTCAACGATCCTATTTTCGGTGCAGATAAATACCTCGAGAAAAAGAATTATGCACCGGGTCAGCATGGTCAGACGAGAAGAAGGAAAAAACAATCGGAATACGGAATGCAGTTGCAGGAAAAGCAAAAAGCCAAATACACATATGGTATTCTTGAGAAACAATTCCGTAATCTTTTTCATAAAGCCTCACGGAAAAAAGGGATTACCGGAGAGAATCTCCTCAAGCTTTCTGAAGCCCGTTTGGATAATACTGTTTTTAGGTTGGCTATTGCTCCTACACGTGCCGCTGCCCGTCAGTTGGTTTCGCATCGTCATATTACGGTTGATGGTAAAATAGTGAATATTCCTTCCTATTCTCTGAAAGCCGGGCAGGTAGTTAGTGTTCGTGAAAAATCTAAAAATCTGGAAGTTATTACCGAATCCCTTGCCTCTAACCACAAATCATTTTCATGGCTTGAGTGGGATGATGCAAAGCTGGAAGGTAAATTTCTGAATTATCCGGAACGCGATGAGATTCCTGAAAACATCAAGGAAAACCTCATTGTTGAGTTGTACTCTAAATAATAATTTACTTCAGTATTTAATAAAAAAGTTAAACTGTACTATGGCGATATTAGCATTTCAAAAGCCTGACAAGGTTATAATGAATGAAACTGATGGCTTCAGAGGCGTATTTGAATTTCGCCCGCTGGAACCCGGTTTCGGAATAACTATCGGCAATGCCCTGCGGAGAATTTTGTTGTCTTCGCTCGAAGGTTTTGCCATTACCAATGTAAAAATTGCTGGTGTTGTGCACGAGTTTTCTTCTATTGAAGGCGTTATCGAAGACGTTACCCAGATTATACTGAACCTGAAGAAAGTGCGCTTTAAACAGCAGATTCCTGATGAGAATACCGAGAAAGTAAATATCGTTATTGGTGATCAGAATGTCTTCAAAGCCGGAGATATTAATAAATTTCTGTCTGTTTTCCAGGTACTCAATACGGAAGAAGTTATTTGTAATTTGGATCCCTCTGTTAAACTTAGCATGGAAATTACTGTTGGAAAAGGCAGGGGATATGTTCCAGCCGAGGAAAATAAAGACCCGGAAGCTGCAATTGGAACCATTGCTATCGACTCTATTCACACTCCGATTAAAAATGTGAAGTACAGCATTGAAAATTACCGTGTTGAACAGAAAACGGATTATGAAAAACTGGTTCTCGAAATTATTACAGATGGTTCTATTCATCCAAAAGATGCGCTGAAAGAATCAGCAAAGATTTTGATTCAGCATTTTATGCTGTTCTCTGATGAGAAAATCTCTATCGATGCTGAGAAGAAAACAGTTTCAGAAGAGTTTGATGAAGGAACACTTCATATCCGTCAGCTGCTGAAAACAAAGCTTGTTGATATGGATCTTTCTGTTAGAGCGCTCAATTGTTTGAAAGCTGCCGATGTGGACACCCTTGGCGATTTGGTTTCATACAATAAGAGCGATTTGTTAAAATTCAGGAATTTTGGTAAGAAATCTTTAACTGAACTCGAACAGTTGGTTGATTCTAAAAACCTGGAATTTGGAATGAATATAGCAAAGTATAAATTAGATAAGGATTAAGAACGATGAGACACAGAAAGAGTTTTAATCATTTGGGAAGGACCAGTTCACACCGGAAAGCCATGCTTTCCAATATGGCGGCCTCTCTGATATTACATAAAAGAATTACCACTACCGTGGCCAAGGCAAAAGCGCTCAGAAGTTATGTTGAGCCACTCATTACCAAATCGAAAGACGATACTACACATTCACGTCGTCTAGCCTTCAGTTACTTGCAAAGTAAAGAAGCTGTTACTGAATTGTTTCGTGAAATTGGGAAGAAGGTTGGTGATCGTCCCGGCGGCTATACACGGATTCTTAAATTGGGAAACCGTTTGGGTGATAACGCCGATATGGCTATGATGGAGCTTGTGGACTTTAACGAAACTTTACTTGCTGAAAAGTCTGCTGCCAAAGGCAAAACAACCAGACGTCGCCGCGGTGGCAAGAAAAAAGCCACAGAAACCCCTTCTAAAGCTTCTGCTCAGACTGCTGATCAGCCTATTGCTGTTACTAAGGAGGAAGCCAAGGTTGAAACTAAGTCAGGGCCTAAAGCTGCAGTTGAAGAAGCTCCTAAAGAAGAAAATAAGAAAGATACTTCTGTTGCCGACAATAAGGCTGAGGCAAAAGACGAAACGAATGATAATAAAGAGCAAGATACGAAGAAGTAAGAAAAAGTTCATTATTGTAAAAAGGGTATTGGCATTGCTGACACCCTTTTTTTATGGACTGAAAGGTACCGTTTCTCCTCTTAGATTCCTTATTTCACAGCTCTGGCATGTGGGAGACTTGTGTTACCGATATTGATTAATATGCGCTTGTGTGGCATTATTTCAGCATCTCACTGGTCAATCTTACCTAAAAGCAAGCCTATTCGTTTCAAGCTTTATTCCTTCTATATTATACATTGTCAGCGCCTTAAATTTATTCCAAAAAAACCCTTGCATGGGTAAATAAAAGCATTACATTTGCCGCTCGAATTTAAGGGAACGTACATAGGAAGGCTGAAGTAATATTTTGGAAAGATAGGGGATACCCGAGAGGGGAAATC
>WFNG01000256.1 GCA_015488735.1 Bacteroidales bacterium
GCAACATGCGGCGAGAGTATCACATTTTGCATTTCTATCAGGTCAGAAAAAGCTTTTGGAAGTTTATCAGCCTCCAGGTTTTCAAAAGAAAGGCCTTCAAATTCCAAAACATCGAGACAGGCACCTTTTACTTTTCCGGATTTGAGTGCAGCCACCAAATCTTCTGTTAACACCATTTTCCCGCGGGAAGTATTGACAAACCATATATTTTTGCGAAATTTTTGAAGAAAACTATTGTTAACCAGAAAACGGGTTTCATCCGTAAGCGGGATGTGTAAACTAAGAATATCTGTTTTTTCAAAAAGGTCTTCCATCGATACCTCTGTTGCAAATTTATCGGAAAAACCGGTTTTGTATTTGTCGTATGCCAGCACCCTTGCACCAAAGCCACTGAGTTTCTTTGCAAAAGTACTGCCGGTATTTCCATAGCCGATAATTCCAATCGTTTTCCCATCAATTTCAACACCCCGATTTTCTTCACGCAGCCATAGGCCACGACGCACTTCGGCATCGCCTTTTTTCATGTTGTTAAAAAGCATGAGGAGCATCCCTATGGCATGTTCGCCCACAGCACCACGGTTGCCTTCCGGGGCGTTCAAACATCGGATACCTGCTTTTTCGGCTGCCGCAACATCAATATTTTCCATGCCGGCCCCTACCCTGCCGATAAATTCCAGTTTGTGGGCTTCAGCAAGAATTTCACGATCAAGCTTTATTTTACTGCGAATAATAACCCCTTCGTATTGACCGATGATTTGCTTAAAGTCATCGTATTCAAATTCAGGAAAATAATCACATTGGAATCCTAATTTTTCCAGCCCCTGCTGTAAAGAAGAGTGAGCAGAATCGACAAACAAAACTTTTTTCATTGTTCAAAAATTATTGTACAAATATCCAAAAAAAGGGATTTGTACCCGCTTTAATTATGCGGATTTATATTTTAATTCCAACCACGCAAAAGATGAAAAATGAACATGCAACAAATATTTGGCAAACATGAAAACATCTGTTAACTTTGCGCCTCTTAAAAAGTAACGCTTTTGTGAGGTTCTAGATATTGAAAATCAACACAAAAGCTTATGCATATTTTTGATTAACAATGATATTATGTGGCAATTTCTTGTTCGGTTTATCCTTAGAAACCGATTGGCAATATTAATAACGATTGGGCTATTGACGGTTTTTATGGGATACGAAGGGTCAAAAGTAGAACTCTCCTACCATCTGGCCAAAATGCTTCCTTCGACCGACCCCACCAGTATAGAATACAATAAATTTAAAAAAGAATTTGGTCAGAGCGGCGATGGCAGCATCAGTTTCATTGCCGTGAAAGACCCAAAGCTTTTTACGCTTCAACATTTTGATGATTGGTATAATCTCACCCAAAACCTTATGAAAATAAAAGGGGTGAAACAGGTTTTATCCTCTGCCCGGGTTTTCACGTTGGTAAGAAACGACAGCCTTCATAAATTTGAGTTTAAGAATTTGGTTCCCCATCGGCCAACCACGCAGAAAGAGGTGGACTCCATTAAAAAAACGCTGTACAACCTCCCGTTATATCAGGGCAGATTATTTAACCGGAAAACGCATGCTCATCTCATCATGATAACCGTGGATAAGAAAATTCTGGATTCGAAAGCCAGAATTCCCATGATGAAAAAGATTACGGAAGTAGCAGAAAAATACGGGAAGAAGTATCATTTAATCGTCAGGAAATCAGGGCTTCCATACATCAGGACTATCCAAAGTTCTCTTATTTTGCATGAGTCTTTTATGTTTGTTTTTCTGTCTGCGCTCGTTACTTTTATTCTGTTGTTTGTCTTATTCCGATCGGTCAGGGCGGTATTTTTTGCCATGGTTATTGTGATTATTGCCGTAATATGGACCATGGGAACCGTTACCTTACTGGGATACAAATTTACCATTCTTACGGGTGTTTTACCACCTCTGCTTATTGTTATCGGGGTAGAAAACTCCATTTTCCTGCTAAACAAGTACCTGGATGAGATCCGTCTTCACGGAAATAAAGCACGCGCGCTTTCGCGAATGATAGTGCGTATTGGAAAAGCCAATCTGCTAACCAATGCTACAACAGCAGCCGGATTTGGTGCTTTTCTTATTACCTCCAATACTTTTCTTGTGGAATTTGGTGTTGTGGCAACGCTTAATATTATGGCGCTTTATGTACTCTCCATGCTGTTGCTCCCCATATTATTCAGCTATTTCCCCGTTCCGAAAGCCCGCCATTTGAAACATCTAAACAGCAGCAAAGGCTTTACAACCAAAATCCTTGAAAAAGTAATTATTCTGGTATCGAAATACAGACCAGCCATTTATTTGGTAACCATTTTACTTGTGCTGGCTGGTGGATACGGCATTACCAAATTACGGACAACGGGAACCATTGTGGACGACATTTCCAAGAAAAACCAACTGCAAAAGGACCTGTTTTTTATGGAGAAGAATTTCAAAGGTGTCATGCCATTGGAAATTACTGTCAACACTGAGAGAAAAGGCGGGCTGTTGCGCCTGTACAACCTGAAGAAAATTCAACAGCTGCAGGATACGCTGGCTTTGTATCCTCAATTTGCCCGTCCGGTATCCATTGTCGGGCTGATAAAATCAGCCAAACAGGCTTTTTACCGGGGTAATCCCAAGATGTATTCTCTGCCCAACAGGCAGGAGATGAACTTCATGCTCAGCTACATCCCCAATTTCAAACAAAAAGCCCACAGCAAAAAGAAAAGTTTGCTAAGTTCGTTTGTTAACCCGACTTTACAAACGGCAAGGATTTCCGTACAAATGGCCAATATCGGGACAAACGAAATTGACAGCATCCTGCGTACTATCAGGCCAAGAATAAATAAAATATTTCCACCCTCCAAATACAAAGTACATTTAACCGGAACAAGTGTGGTCTTTCTGAAAAGCACCAATTACCTGGTTAAAAATCTCGCGTACAGTTTATTGCTGGCTGTGGCCGTTATTACACTTCTCATGTCTTTTATTTTCTCTTCGGTAAAAATGATTGTCATTTCACTTATTCCAAACACCATCCCGCTAATCCTTACAGCCGGGATGATGGGCTATTTCGGAATTTCCATAAAACCTTCTACTATTATTATTTTCAGTATTGCGTTGGGAATCAGCGTGGACAATACTATACATTATTTGTCGCGTTACCGGTTACACTTGAAAACAAACAAATGGAATGTAACCAAATCGGTTATTGATGCGCTACATGAAGCAGGATACAGCATGATATTTTCCGCCACCGTTTTGTTCTTCGGCTTTTATATCTTTACTTTTTCTTCTTTTGGCGGGACCGAAGCATTAGGTTACCTGGTTTCGTTTACCTTATTGATTGCTTTACTTACAAACCTGCTTGTTTTGCCATCACTGTTGCTGTCGCTTAACAAATGGCTACTCACCAAATCGTTTAAAAAAGGAGAAAGGGAAGTTTTTGTAGAAGAAAAACACAATGAATTGGATAGTGTTGTCAGAGAAGAATTAGAAAACAAGAAAAAACCATAAAACTATGAAAGGAATTATTCTGGCCGGAGGTTCCGGCACCCGCTTGCATCCGCTTACTTTAGCCGTTAGTAAACAGCTCATGCCTGTTTATGACAAGCCCATGATTTACTATCCATTGTCCATCCTGCTTATGGCAGGCATAAAGGATATTCTGATTATTTCCACACCGCACGACACACCTAATTTTGAGCTGCTGCTGGGTGATGGCTCTCAGATTGGATGCCATTTTGAGTATGCTGTTCAGCACGAACCCAACGGATTGGCACAAGCCTTTGTAATAGGAGAAAAATTTATAGGAAATGACAAAGTAGCTTTGGTTTTGGGTGATAATATTTTTTATGGACGTGGTTTCCAGCGTTTGCTAATGGATAGCGCCAATCCGGATGGCGGCATCGTTTTTGCCTATCATGTAAAAGATCCTGAGCGATACGGTGTTGTAGAGTTTGACCAGGAAATGAATGCGCTTTCAATAGAAGAAAAACCTGAACATCCCAAATCTAACTACGCAGTTCCCGGTTTGTACTTCTATGATAATTCAGTTGTGGAAATTGCCAAAAACCTAAAACCCAGTCCCAGAGGCGAGTACGAAATTACAGACATCAATAAGTACTATCTTAAAGCAGGCAAACTAAAGGTGGGATTACTCAGCCGTGGAACAGCCTGGCTCGATACCGGAACATTTTCTTCGCTGACACAGGCTTCTCAGTTTGTAGAAGTTATTCAGGAACGCCAAAATCAGAAAATCGGATGTATTGAAGAGATTGCTTTCAATAAAGGATTTATTGATGCCCGACAACTACGCAAAATCGCAGAACCGCTTCTAAAAAGCGGATATGGACAATATTTAATAGAATTAATAGATTAAAGAAGTAAAAGGTGTATAGTTACGATACATTATATCAGATTTTTTCCAGCCATTTGGAGAAACAAAGCTTTAGCAGTAACCCTAAAGAGCTGTACGAACCCATTGTATATAGTCTTTCGCAATGTGGTAAACGGCTGAGACCTGTTTTCACACTTATGGCCTGTGATCTTTTTAATGGAGATATCGAAAAAGCTTTACCCCAGGCGCTGGCTATAGAGTTATTGCATAATTTTACCCTGATTCATGATGACCTGATGGATCAATCGCCCATCCGGCATGGAAAAGAAACTGTTTTTAAAAAATGGAATCCCAAACTGGCCGTTCTTTCGGGCGATGCACTTTTTGTTTTGGCCTATAACTATACCCTTCAGGCAGATATTTATAAGTTGCCCAAAATATTAAATATATTCAACAAAACTGCATTACAAGCATGCGAAGGACAACAACTGGATTTGAATTTTGAACAACGTAAAAACGTATTGCTGGATGACTACCTCGAAATGATTCGGTTAAAAACAGCCGTTCTTTTTGGTGCAAGTTTAAAAATCGGAGCACTCGTTGCCGGAGCATCTGAGAAAAATATGCGCCTTATTTATGATTTTGGGATCAATGTGGGGATGGGTTTTCAACTGAAAGATGATTTGTTGGATTTGTACGGCAACGAAGAAGTTTTTGGAAAACGAACAGGCCAGGATATTCTTGAAAACAAAAAGACTTACCTTTTCCTTAAAGCGCTAACAACTGCCGATCCAAAAACCAAAGATATCCTGCTAGACTATTTTCATGAGAAGAAGCTTCCCAAAGAAGAAAAAATCCGCTCTTTCAAAAAAATATTTAACGAACTGGATATTGAAAGGTTAACCAATGATGCCATTTGTGGTTATCTTGATAAAGGAATGGAAAAACTGGATCAAATTGAACTTCCCGAAGATCGGAAACAGCCGTTGAGAAACCTTGCACAAACCACCATAAACCGGGAGAAATAATTCAATTTTACCGGTGTTCCCGAAAACCTGTTTGCCATTACTTATTCGCCCAGCTTCAGTTGCAATTCTTCCCAACGGATATACAAAGCATCCAATTGCGCCTGTAGCTCACCGTGTTTTCTATAAAGAGTCCCATCCTTTATTTCGCTTTCATATTGATCTGGTTGTGTAAGCTTTTCATTAATTAACGATTGCGCCTGCTCCATTGTTTCAATCTTTTTTTCCGTTTCTGTCAACTCTTTTCTCAATTTGCGCAGTTGTCGCTCTTTCTCTTTCCGTTGCTGCCAATTTTGTTTTTGTTCTTTGGCCTCGGTCTTTTTTTCTTTGGGGTGTTCAATAATCTCCAGTTCTTTTAGATGTTCAATATTTCGCTTGGAGAGATACGCATTAAGTGTTCCCCTAAATTCTTTCAGTTTATGGTTTCGAAATTCAAAAAAATGTTCACTGAGGCCTTGCAAAAAGTCACGATCATGCGATACCAGAATCATTGTACCATCGTATTGTAACAAGGCATTTTTCAAAATATCTTTGGATAGCATGTCCAGATGGTTGGTCGGTTCATCGAGAACCAGCAAGTTGGAAGGACTTAACAAGAGGCATGCCAGCGAAAGCCGGGCTTTTTCGCCCCCCGAAAGAACGCCAACTCTTTTGTTAATATCTTCGCCCTGAAAAAGAAAAGCACCGAGTATGGACTTCAACCGCGTACGAATGTCGCCAACGGCGATGGCATCAACCGTTTCGAAAACAGTTTTTGACGGGTCAAGCATTTCCCACTGATCCTGTGCGTAGTAGGCAATATGAACATTGTGGCCAAATTTCAGCTCGCCCTCATAATCCAGTTGTCGGGCAATAATTTTGGATAAGGTTGTCTTTCCCTCGCCATTTCGCCCCACAAAAATAATTTTATCACCTTTTACAATCTGAAAATTCAATGTTTGCAGCACTTGCTTTTGTCCATATGATTTAGATAAATTTATTCCTTCCAGCACTACTTTACCGCTGCGTGGAGCCGGTGGAAATCGAAAACGAATACCGGAATTATCCAGGTCATCTACCGTTACTTTTTCCATTTTCTCCAGTTGCTTTAACCGCGATTGTACCTGCCGTGCTTTGGTGGCTTTATAACGAAAGCGTTCGATAAAATTTTCTAATTCCTTAATCTGCTTTTGCTGATTAGAAAATACAGCCTGTTGCTGTTCTACTCTTTCCAAACTAAGTGTAAGATACTGCGAATAAGGAACTTTATAATCATAAATTTTTCCATTGTTAATTTCCAGTGTCCGGGTAGTAAGGTTATCCAAAAAACTACGGTCGTGCGACACGAGCAAAACCGAACCACGATAGGTCTTAAGGAAATTTTCGAGCCATTGAATAGCATCGATATCCAGATGGTTTGTGGGCTCGTCGAGCAACAACAAGGTGGGCTGTAACAAAAGGAGCTTGGCAAGTTCAATACGCATTTGCCATCCCAGACTGAAACTACTTACCTGCCTTGTAAATTCTCCTTCGAGAAAGCCAAGACCTTTTAATACTTTTACGGCCCTTCCCTCCTGCTTATCATCTTCATTTATCGCCAGCAGGTGATGAATTTCTTCCAATCTCTCATAAAACTTAATATAAGTTTTACTTTCATAATCTGTTCTGGTAGAAAGCGCGTGCTGGATAGTATCTAATTCGTTTTTCAGGTCGTTCAGAAATGAAAATACGGAAAGGGTTTCTTCCAACACATTTTTGCTGCTCCTTATTTGCTTTTCCTGTGGCAGGTATCCAATGGTTTCACTATCGGGAATAATTACCTCTCCTTTGGTTGGTTCCTGTTCGCCAATCAGAATTCGCAAAAGCGTAGTTTTGCCGGCACCATTTTTCCCTGCAAGGCCAATACGTTCTTTGTTTCCAATATGAAACGAAATACCTTTAAAAATCGGCTCCCCGCCGAATTCCATAACTAAACTGTTGACTGATATCAATTGAATTTTTTTGCAAAAATATCATTTCTGCCAAAGCAAAAGGAAATGAAGAGAGGAGATAAGAAATTATTTTACATGTCGCAAGTTGATCTTGATTTCCGTTTTGTGCAATTGTAGCACAGAAATACAGAAAACCCATACACCAGAATAATTCCTGCTATCCGGCAGAAAAAAGCAACCGTTCTCCCCGGACACTTTCGTCAAACACGCCATGGTCATAAACCAATTGTCCGTTAACGAAAGTCTTCTCTACTTTTGAATGAAAAGTTGTCCCTTCCATCGGCGACCAGCCACATTTGTACAGGATATTGGATTTCCTGACTTCCCACGATTTATTCATATTTACCAAAACCAAATCTGCAGAAAAGCCCTCTCTGATGAATCCCCGTTTTGCTACACGGAACAAAACAGCCGGGTTATGGCACATTTTCTCCACCACTTTCTCAATGGAAATTTTCTTCCGGAACACATATTCAAGCATGGCCGTTAGCGAATGTTGAATCATGGGGCCGCCGGATGGTGCCTTAAAATAAGGCCGCTGTTTTTCTTCCAGTGTATGGGGAGCATGATCGGTAGCTATCGCATCCAGCCGATCGTGCAACAGCGCATCCAAAAGCGCATGGCGGTCCGTTTCTGTTTTGAC
>WFNG01000257.1 GCA_015488735.1 Bacteroidales bacterium
ATTACACTGGATGTTTTCTGGTTTGGACTGGTATTTTTCCGTAAAGGGGTCCCCAAACAAGATTTTGTCATAAGATATTAAAACACAAACATGTAACGGTAATGAAAAAACTAATTTTTCTTCTTATCATCTCCTTGTTTTTGATAACAAGTTGCAAAGAAAAAAAAGAAAATGTGGTTTCAAAAACTATAAAAAGGACCGAAGCCCGTTCTTCTGAACATTTTAAAGTTACCGAAAAATACCATTACTCCAATGCCCCCGATACCACTGTTACACCATTTGAAGTATGGGCAGTCCGCGATAAAAAGGACAGCCTGAGAAACGGATATGTCTGGGTGAACGACTATTACCGGCCTTACAACATGATTTATGACAACGGAAATTTCTACCTCGCCATTCCTCCCAAAAAGACCACCGTCCTGTATAAAAACTTCAAGGAAGATTTTATTTCTCCTGTTGACTGGATTGATATATTCCTGAAGCCTGCCGGATTAAGGACTTTGGTAACTCAGCCCCAGGCAAAAACCACTATTTCAGATACACTTTACAAGGGAAATAGTTGCGCCAAAATCACTATTTTATTCCAAAGTGGAGCAAAAAAATATACTTTTGTGATAGACAAAAAACTTTGGGTTCCGTTGTGGTCAAAAATGGTAGTAAAAAGCAGAAACTACACCTATACCGATGAACTTTTCTTCTCAGATTATTCTTTTAACAATGTTGACCTGAGCAAGCTAAAAGCAGAACAGAAAAAGGTTCTCAAAGAAAATCCTGTGAAAGACGAAGGAGAAAATTCCGAAGTTATCCGTATGGAAAAAATGCTGCACGTGGGAGATAAAGCACCTCTTTTTACCGGAAAATATTATACTACCGGCAAACCGTTCAAGTTGTCCGATTATATCGGCAAAAAGATTATCCTTGTCGATTTCTGGTATACCCATTGCCCGCCGTGTGTAAGGGCCATTCCCGCCTTATCCAAACTTTACACGGAATACAAGGACAAAGGAATTATTTTCTTCGGCCTCAATTCGGTAGACAATCAGCCGAACAGTTTGGGTTATCTGAAAACATTCCTTCAAAAAAGAAACGTCAGCTATAACATAGTCCTGACGCAACCCGAAGTTGATTTGCGATACAAAATAAACGGTTATCCTTCCATGTACATTATCAATAAACAGGGAAAAATTGCTTTTGTGGACATTGGTTTTGACCAGAAAAAGTTGAGTCGGTTAAAGGAAAAGATAAAACAACTTACCAAATAAGCGGGTTGTAAAATAATATCTTTTTGAGTAAGGGATTTTTGGATAATACCAAGTATGAGGTTTATAAAGTCCTGATAACAACAAAAGCTCCCGGGAATATATACTCCCGGGAGCTTTTCTATTGCTTGTGCAACAGGTATTTATAAACAAATTGTATTATGTACTACTCCTTCACTTTCATTGCGGTGAAGAAATCATAAACATAAAACGCTACACCGGCTAAGAAAACGAAACCGGTTACAAACCACACGGCAAACCATCCGATTTGGTGTACCTGTGCTGCTATATAGCCCTGCCCGGCAACTCTGGAAATAGAGATTTGCATAATTCCCAATACCTCCATTGCCAGTACCATCATAACCATTCCTATATTCATAAGCCAGAAAGCCCATGCCCATCGGGGTTTATCCGTGATCGTATTCTTAAAACTTTCTTCACCATTGCGCATTTCAAGAGCATAATAAATGAAAGCTATAAAGATGGCTGCAAATGCTGAGAAAAAGGCCATGTGACCATGAGCTGCTGTTACCTCGGTTCCATGCATCCAGTAATTGACAGAAAACCAGGTTTGGCTCCCGCCCAAAATTGTTAATCCGATGAAAGAGCCAATAGTTCCGCCTATTAACCAATAGAGTGCAGGTAAATTATTAGCCCTGTTTTTTGCTTTTCTTGCATATATTAATCCATCAATCATCATGGCAACCGGTGGGATGGCTTCAAACACGCTGAAGAGACTACCAACCCATGTCCAGTAATGAGGTGTCCCTATCCAGAAATAATGGTGTCCCATTCCCAATATTCCACTGGCGAGAATGAGGAAGAACTCAATATAAAACCAGCGGTACATCCTCTCTTTGGGAACTTTGAACAGCTTGATGATTAAGTAGCCGATAAACAGGGTCTCATACATTTCCCAGGTCGCTTCCACCCAATAATGTATGACCCACCAACGCAGGTAATCCTGTACAACAAAATTTCTGAAATAAGGCATTCCTGGCAGATACATTAGTATTGTAGCTATTGTTGTAACAAGGAGGAGCATATTTATCGGACTTTTCTTTGGCGCTTTATGCAGTGTCTTGAGGATGTTGTAAAGCCACAAAAGGGCTGCTACCACAATCATCCAGTCAAAAACAGGGGCAGCTTCAACATACTCCAGTCCCTGCCCGTCGTAATAATGGAAGAAATAGCTGACAATAGCGCCAACACCGGCTGCACAAAATATAATGAGCTGTATCATGGCAATCTTCGTGCTGAAGAGTTCCTTACCAGCTTCTTCAATAAGTATATAATAAGTGGCGCCCATTATTGCCAGAAACATCCAGAAGATAAGCAGATTAATGTGGATACTTCGTGAGACATTAAACGGCATCCAGTTTAAGGCAAAACCGGGCCAGACATATTGGGAAACAGTAACCAAACCAAAAATGATTTGCAATAAAAATAAGAGTACAGAAGCAGCAAAATAGTAATATGCCACTTTTTGTGAACGAAAAGTAAAGGTTCTCATTATTTCTCCTCCTTTAAATTATTGATAAATGTTGCTAGAGACTTCAGTTGATCAGCTGTTAACTGATTTTTAAAAGCGGGCATAAGCATCCGTTTGCCCTCGTATCCTTTTGCGACTTCGTTGTCGGGAATGGAGGCTGGATTTCCAATTTGTTTGACCAGCCAATCAACACCACGGTTCCTCGCCGATTCATTGGACAAGTTGGGACCAATTACACCTGCGGTATTTAATCCTTGTGTCTGAATCGTGTGGCAGGCACCACAGTTTAACTTTTTTATCAGCGAAACGGGAGAAGTTGTTCCCTCTTGCAGCGGTTTCGCTTTCCCTTTCGACGAAAGAACTTTCGATCCCGGAGGCCAACCATTTGTATCCAGTTCGCCAATCCATGTCAGAAATGCAATCAGGTTGTTAATGTTCTGATTTGTCAAATGTAAATTGGGCATAACACGTTTATACTTCCCCGGCCACAGGTCACGGGTAATTTTGGGCGGGTCTTTGAGTACTGCACGAACAAACCCCTGACCCCGTTTGGATATGACTTTGGTAAGATCGGCAGCATAATAGGCTCCGTCGCCTAATATTGTATGGCAATCCATACAGTTGTTGTCGTGAAAGACCCGGTTGCCCGCTGCCACAGCATCGGTTACCTTTGGTTCCTTCTTGATGACATAAAAATAAGACTGAAATGTAAGACCGAGAAAGATAGCTATCATCACAACAGATGTCCAGATCAGCCAGCCCTTCGCACGTTTCGCGTCTTTTGGTAATTCCATTTTAACCTCCTTTTTTAAAAAATTAATAGTTAAATATTCGATTACACTAAATCCCAATATTAAAAGATTTAAATAATTAGATACAATATTACGATATTATTTGGGATTTTGTTCTTATTGTTGAAAAATAATTTATAAACTTTCGTTATAAGAAGGATAGAGTCGTGTTACGAACCGAAACCAGA
>WFNG01000258.1 GCA_015488735.1 Bacteroidales bacterium
AAAAGGCAGATGAAAGGCCAGTGCCGAAGCAATCCCAAACGCGTGCTTCTGGCAGATGCTGAACATTACAGGGTTCTGAAAGCTGCCGAAATTGTAGTCAACGAAAATCTTGCAAAGCCCATCCTGATGGGGAACGAAGAAAAAATCAGAAACATTATTGCCGAACATGAACTGGAACTGGAAGATGTTCAGGTTATCGATCCTAAATCAGAAGAAAACAAAGAAAGAATGGATAACTATGTTCAGCAACTCTTTGATAAACGAAAACGTCGTGGTTTAACATTACCGGCAGCCAAAGAAAAGATGAAACTGAACAGCTACTTCAGCTCTATGCTGGTAGAAAACGGAGAAGCCGATGTTGTCCTTTCAGGCCTTACCCGAAATTATCCTGACACTATTCGTCCTGCGCTGCATGTTATTGGTAGAAAACCAGAGGTGCAGATTGTCAGCGGTACCTATATTGTAATGACAAAAGAGGGCCCATTGTTCCTTAGTGATTGCACAGTAAACAAACAACCTTCGGTCGATGACCTTGTTGAAATTACATTACAGACCGCAGAAGTTGTCAAACGCTTCAAAATGGAACCCAATATCGCCATGCTCTCTTATTCCAATTTTGGTTCGGTAGAGGGAAAAGACACCCTTAAAGTTCGTCATGCAGTTGACAAACTTCATCAGGAGCATCCCGAGTTAAATGTGGATGGTGAAATTCAGGCTAACGTTGCACTGGATCAGAAGCTGATGGAAGATAGTTTCTCGTTTTCAAAGATTCTTGGAAAACGGGTCAATACACTTATTTTTCCCGACCTTGCTTCTGCAAACATTGCCTACAAATTACTGAATAAAGCTGCGGGGTTTGAAATTATCGGCCCCATACTTAACGGTATGAAAAAGCCGGTTCATGTGTTGCAAATGGGCAGTGGTGTTAACGAAATTGTAAATATGGTTATGGTTGCCGTAATGGATGCACAACAGTAACTGTTTGTTACTTATCACATAATTTTAAAAAATGGCCCGGTCAAACACCGGGCCATTTTTATGGTTATAATGTTATCCACACCAAATGGTACAAGCATCCGCTTATGCCTTTTCTCCCATCTCAAAAAATCTTAGTATTTTGCCACCTGTTATTTATTAGAATTTAATACAATGAAAACAATACCCCAACTTTTAGAAGGCAGTGTGGCGAAATATCCCGAAAATGTATTGGTTTGGGAAAAAGAAAACGGGCAATACAAAGGCATTAGCTTTTCGGAAATAAAAGAGCGTGTTTACCGGTTTGCTGCCGGCCTTATGGCACTTGGCGTTGAAAAAGGAGACCGCATTGCCCTGCTTTCCGAAGGAAGCAGTGAATGGCTTATCTCAGAGCTGGCCATTCTTTATCTTGGCGCTATAAATATTCCCCTATCCGTTAAAATTAACGAACCTAATGAACTATCATTCAGGATAAAACATGCAGAATGCAGATGGATAATCTGTAGCGAACGACAGGCAGAAAAGATTCGGAATATCAAAAAGGAAATCCCAAAAGCAGGAACATTCATCATTATAGGCCGTGCCAACACGCTCAACAAAATGGAAAAAAGCTACCGTGATGTTTTTGAAAATGGAAAAAAACTTCTTCCTAAACTTAAAGACAAAATCACCAGTACCTGGCAATCGATAAAGCCTGACGACCTGGCCAATATCAGTTACACTTCCGGAACCACCGCCGATCCCAAAGGCATTATGTTATCACACAGAAATTACACCGCCAACGTGGAGCAGGCTAACACCCTAATGAATGTTACCGAAGATTTCGTAACGCTTCTTATTTTACCGTGGGACCACTCTTTTGCCCACACAGTTGGATTATATACCCTTATCAAACAGGGAGCAAGTATGGCCGTGGTCGAGGTAGGTAAAACGCTCATGGAAACCCTGCGCAACATTCCCAAAAACATAAAAGAAATAAAACCCACATTTCTGCTGAGTGTCCCCGCTTTGTCGAAAAACTTCCGGAAAAATATTGAAACAGGTATTAAAGATAAAGGTAAAATCACTGAAAAGCTTTTTCAGCAAGCCATGAAAACAGCCTACACATACAACGGAATTGGCTGGGACAAAGGAAAAGGATGGCGGAAAGTCCTAAAGCCGTTAGTTCAGCTCTACGACAAAATTCTTTTTAGCAAAATCAGGGAAGGCTTTGGCGGAAAATTACAGTTTTTTGTGGGAGGCGGAGCACTACTTGATATCGATTTGCAACGGTTTTTTTATGCCATAGGTATTCCCATTTACCAGGGCTACGGTCTCTCGGAAGCTTCGCCCGTTATTTCGTCAAACGGACCGGAGCTTCACAAACTGGGTTCCTCAGGATACCTTGTAAAAAATATGGACTTAAAAATTTGCGATGATAAAGGAAACGAATTGCCGCAAGGCGAAAAAGGTGAAATTGTTATCCGTGGAGAAAATGTAATGAAAGGATATTGGAAAAATGAAACAGCTTCGGCAGAAGCACTGAAGGATGGATGGCTGCACACCGGCGACATGGGCTACATGGACAAAGATGGATTTTTATATGTGCTGGGGCGTTTCAAGAGCCTGCTTATTGGAAATGATGGCGAAAAATACAGCCCTGAAGGAATTGAGGAAGCACTGGTAGAACAGTCGCGGTTTATTGAACAATGTATGCTTTACAACAACCAGAATGCGTACACAACCGGACTTGTCTTCCCCAACATCCCGGCACTAAAAGCAGCCATGAAAGAGCTGAACCTGACCAACGAAACTGCTGATTACGACAAAATTATGCTGGAGTTAATCAGAACAGATATTAATCAGTTTTTACCCGGCGGGAAATATGAGGACATGTTTCCGGGACGATGGATACCCGCTGCCACAGGCATTATGGATGAACCTTTTTCCGAAGAAAACAAAATGCTTAATTCCACGATGAAGATGGTTCGGAACAGAGTTGTAGAACATTACAAACCATTGATTGATTACCTCTATACTGCTCCTGGAAAGAATGTGCTAAACGAACGCAACATGGAAATTATACAAAAATTGATGGGCAAAAGTTAAATCCGTTTATTACCCAAACACTCCCTCTTGATAATTTAGATGGCATATAAATTCACAGATAAACAGATATTTATCTTTTTTTAAGAAAGTTTATCTTTGATAAATTTGTAATTTTGGATGATTGAAAATTTAGATACTTTAACTTAAAAATATCAAAATCATGAAAAAAGTAACAGTAGTAGGTGCAGGTGCTGTAGGTGCAACCTGTGCAGATGTTTTAGCCCAGAAAAATTTTCTCGACGAAGTCGTATTGATTGACATTAAAGAAGGCCTGGCAGAAGGAAAAGCCCTTGACATATGGGAAAGTTCAGCAATCAACCATTTCAACACCCGCGTTGTCGGCTCCACCAATGATTATTCAAAAACCGAAGGATCAGACGTTGTCGTTATTACCTCAGGTGTTCCAAGGAAACCGGGAATGTCTCGTGATGACCTGATTTCCACAAATGCCAAAATTGTAAAATCTGTTACCGACAATGTTATAGCCGCTTCACCAGATGCCATCATTATCATCATTTCCAACCCATTGGATGTGATGACTTATGCAGCCCATATGGCTTCCGGAAAATCGGCTAGTCAGGTATTTGGACAGGCCGGCGTCCTGGATACCGCCCGCTACCGTGCTTTTATTGCTTCGGAGTTAAATGTATCTCCCATGGATATTCAGGCTTTGCTGATGGGTGGACATGGCGACACCATGGTTCCGCTACCGCGTTATACCACCGTTTCAGGTATTCCCGTAACTGACCTGATTGCAAAAGAAAAACTGGATGCCATTGTTGAGCGCACCAAAAAAGGAGGCGGCGAAATCGTTAACCTGCTGGGTACTTCCGCATGGTATGCTCCGGGAGCCTCTGCTGCACAAATGGTAGAATCAGTTATTCTGAACCAAAACCATATTTTCCCTTGCTGTGTCCGTCTGGATGGCCAATGGGGCGAAAAAGACGTTTACCTTGGCTCACCTGTTAAACTGGGACGCAATGGTATAGAAGAAATCATTGAAGTTAAATTAAACGATGAAGAGCTGGCACTGCTACATGCTTCTTCACAACACGTGAAAGATGTTATGAAGACTTATGATGACATGAAACTTTTCTAATAACGAAAATTTATTCTATGAAAAAGGTGCTCCAATCCGGAGCACCTTTTTTTGTATCTTGTAACACCAAACAGCAACCTTATGAAACGCATTGTTATCCTGACCGGAGCCGGCATGAGTGCCGAAAGTGGTATCAGCACTTTTCGCGACAGCAACGGCTTGTGGCAAAATCATCGTATTGAGGAAGTGGCTTCACCGGAAGCATGGGCACTTCATCCGGAAAGGGTACTGGAATTTTATAACCAACGTAGAAAACAGCTCTTTGAAGTAAAACCCAACACGGGGCATTTTGCACTGGTTCGGCTCGAAAAAAAATATAATGTTCAGATTGTTACCCAAAATGTGGACGACCTTCACGAGCGTGCAGGATCTTCCCATGTGCTTCATTTGCATGGTGAATTGAAAAAAGCACGCAGCACCATCGACCCCAAACTTATCTACGAGCTGAATCACTGGGAGTTGAAACTGGGTGACAAATGTGAAAAAGGATCGCAACTACGCCCACATATTGTCTGGTTTGGAGAAGCCGTCCCCATGATTGAAAAGGCAGCTGAGATAACAAAATCGGCAGATATTTTTATGGTCGTTGGCACTTCAATGGTCGTTTATCCGGCAGCAGGCCTCATTCATTATGTAGAACGGAAAACGCCCAAATATTATGTAGACCCGAAAGCTTTTACAGTGCACGGAATTACAAACCTGGAAGTTATCCGTGAAAAAGCCGGTAAAGCTTTGCCCCATTTGGTTGACCGGTTGCTGAACAATAGCTAATATCCTTTTTTTATTATTTTTGTCGACTTATTGAAAAGAAAAAACAGATGAAAAAAGCTATTTTTGTGGCAACCGGACTGTTGGTACTGGTTTTTACCTTTGCCGGATGTTCAAAATCCAATAGTAAAAAACAAGCATCAACAGACCATAACCTCATTTTAAATTACGCTACTTCCCACAATCTAAAGGGACAGTTTACCAGTTCCGGGCTTTATTATGTCATTCTGGACAGTGGTAGTGCAAATCATCCAACGTCCAACGCCAAATTAAATGTAAATTATAAAGGGTACTTTCTGGATGGGACACTTTTTGACCAGGGAATAGGTTTTGAGTTCAGACTATCACAGGTAATTTCAGGATGGCAGGAAGGACTCCAGCTCATTGGCGAAGGCGGGAAAATTAAATTGATTATTCCCTCGGGCCTGGCATACGGCAATCAGCAGTCGGGCAAGATACCGCCCAATTCTGTTTTGGTTTTTGATATCACATTAAATTCATTTACCAAATAGAAGTACAATTTATAGACTCTTTTCCCTTTGTCATTGCCAGCGATGCTTAATTTTTTGCATCTTTGTCATGATGAAATCACTTCCTTTTTTCAGAAAACTGTTCGTGTCATTAGGCGTTATTTTTGTGACGTTTGGTTTATTCCGCTGTGCCAATGTATTAGCACCAACAGGCGGTCCAAAAGACATAACACCACCAAAAGTTGTGAAATGCATACCGGCAAACCACAGTACCAATTTCGCAGGTACAAAATTCAGCGTTACCTTCGATGAATACATAAAATTGGATAAAATAGCGCAGCAGCTGTTGGTATCACCTCCTATGGTTGATCTCCCGGAATTTCGCATTAAAAGAAAAACACTAATTATTCAGTTCAAGGATAAGCTCAAACCTAACACGACTTACTCTGTATTTTTCGGCGATGCCATTCAGGATATTACCGAAGGAAACCCATTGCACAATTATACTTATGTTTTTTCTACGGGCAGCAGTGTAGATTCCATGAGTTTACGGGGACAGGTTGTTCATGCGGAAGACCTAAAACCCGCTGACAGCGTATTTGTTATGCTGTACAAAAACAACAACGATACCATACCACTCGACAGCCTTCCGCTCCGTGTAAAACCTTATTACCTAAGTAAAACAAATAAAGAAGGGAAGTTTATGTTTTCGGGTCTTGCTGATACTTCTTACTTAATCTTTGCACTAAAAGATGAAAACTACAGCCTGACTTTCGATCAGCCTACCGAAAAAATTGCCTTTCTGGATTCTCTTGTAAAACCACAATACAGGCCTATACCCAAAATTGACTCTGCCACTCTGGATACACTTACTGCCCACCTCCCTTCTGATTCTGCCCAAATGGTTGCTGACTCGTTATGGCATCTGGCAGATTCCATTGCTAATTCTAAACTAACCTTATATAAGCTATTCCTTTTCAGAGAGCCCGATTCGGTACAAAAGTTAATGAAAACCAAACTGATTCGTCCCAATACAGTTCAATTCATCTTTAATATTCCCGGAAAAAACATTTCAATTCAAACATTAAACTACCATCCGAAGCATATATGGCATCTTAGCGAATGGAGTTCAAGCAGAGATACACTCCTTTGGTTCCTGCATCTTCCTCATCCCGATACGCTAAATCTTATTGTATTTAATGGGAACGACACATTGGATAGTTTAAGTCTACGGGTAATTCCAAGACAGAAGATTATCAGACGAAAGAAAAGAAAGGGTCCGGTGATAAAGAAAAAAATCTATTTGTCATGGGAAGCCAATATTACCGGCACTATTAAACCCGGTCAGAAAGTTATACTCACTTTTGGACAGCCGGTGGAAAAAGTCCTATCGGATTCTATTTTATTAATACAGGGGAAAGACAGTCTTTACAATCCGCCTTTTACTTTCCTTGACAGTTTACACCGGAGACTCTATTTTCCCATGAAGATAAAGGATGGTACTTCTTATAAACTCAATCTGCCCGATTCTTGCATTATTGGATGGAACCATTTTTTCAACAATAAGATTATGCTGTCGCTACATTCCAAAGCACTGAAAGAATACAGTAACCTGAATGTAACTTTAAAACCCAAAAAAACAGATCACTATATATTTGAAATTCTGAATAACAGAGGAATAACAATAGCCACACGCTATTTTTCAGGACCGACTGTTTTACATTTTCCGCGTATTAATCCCGGAAAGTATTTGTTCAGGATTATTTTTGACCGTAATGACAATAAAAAATGGGATCCGGGAAATTATTTTAGGAAACAGTTGCCTGAGAAGGTAATTTACTTTAAAAACATGGTTCAGTTACGTGCCAACTGGGAAATTAATGAGATATGGGAATTTTAATAATGTACCAATTATAGTTCAGTATTAACCAGAGTCAGACAGACAAGATTGTTATTTCTTCTTGTGTCAAGACATAAAAAAATTGCATAGCTCTGATTATGCAATTTTTTTACGACAGGTATCAAAAGAAGCAACAGTTATACTCGTTATAATATATACTGTCAGATAGTATTTTCTACTCTTCGTTACATCGGTTAATACATTCTATTATCTCCATCAACGTATTACTACGCAAAGAATAAAATATCTTCTTTCCCGAGCGTTTGGAAACCAGCACGTTTTTATTCTTCAATATATTTAAATGATGTGAAGCTGTTGCCTGTTCTATATCAAGTGTCTTATATATTTCGGTAACGCTTAAAGATTCATCTTGTGCCAATAATTCCAAAATAGCAATCCGCATAGGATGAGAAATAGCCCGTAATTTTCCGGCAGCCATTTCCAGTTTGTCGATGTTAATTTCAAAATGTGCCATAATCCAATTTTTTTTTGCAAAAATAAAGGTAATTTTTTTATAAAAAAATAAATATGTATATATGTTATGGGTTTACATGTTTTTATAACGTGTCTAAATAAGAATAGTTGGTAGTCGGCAGACAACGTTTACCCAAATTACCAAATCCTAAAAATGAAAGTGTATAACCAGGCTATGCAAAGAGAGAAGTAAAACTAAAGGTTCGGCCATCGAAAAGGCCCTTGTCGCTCAGTTTCAGGTCGGGAATAACCAACAACGCCATAAAAGAAAGGGTCATAAACGGGGCACGGAGAGTCGCCCCCATTTCATGCAGCATGCTGTCCAGTTCTTCGTAACGGGATGCCACACGATAGCCATCGTCATTGGACATCAAACCAGCTACAGGAAGCGGCAGCAACTCTTCTTTTCCATCTCGTATTACAACAGCACCGCCTTTGCTGCGGACAATGGCATTTATAGCTTGTGTTATGGCTTTATCACTGGTACCAACGGCCACGATGTTATGGCTGTCGTGTGCCACACTGGAAGCAAAAGCGCCATTTTTCAAACCCACATTTTTAATAAAAGCTATCGCAGGCTTTGCCTTTGCATATCTGTTGAGAACCGCCATCTTCAATATATCGCTGTTCACATCACTTACCACATTACCCTTTTCAACTTTGGGAGAAACCTCGATAATTCCGGTAATAAGTTCACCATCATACGATTCGATAACTTTTATTTTTCTTCCCAAATCTTCAACCCGGATATCTTTTTCGGAAATAGTTTGGGCAAGAAATTTATTAGGCGTCTCCTCTTTAACTGAATCAATCAGGCTACGGCCATCCTCAGCTACTTTTTCTCCCTGAATATAAGTTACTTTAACATTGAAGCTTTTCAGATTGTCAACCACAATCATATCTGCAGGATCGCCTTCGCGCAACATGCCCACATCCAACTTGTAATGTTCAATAGGATTAACGACAACACTTTTAAGAACTTTTAGCGGAGCATACCCTTTTGCAATTGCTCTTTTAATCAGTTCGTTTACATGGCCTGCGACCAGATCGTTAGGATGCCGGTCATCGGAGCAAAACAAAACTTTGTCTGCATGATCTTTCATAAGGCCGATGAGCGCCTCAAAATTTTTAGCAGCACTTCCCTCTCGAATTTGTATTTTCATCCCAAAGCGGATTTTCTCCAGCGCTTCTTCCATAGTAAAGCATTCGTGGTCGGTACTTACCCCGGCAGAAGCGTATTTTCGGGCATCTTCTCCTTTTACGCCTGGTGCATGGCCATCCACAGGTTTGTGGTATTTGTTGGCAATCTCAATCTTTTTTATTTCCGAAGGAACACGGTTGATTACACCCGGAAAATTCATCATCTCCGAAAGATATTTTATCTCATCAAGCGAAAGCAGATAATCCAGTTCTTTTTCGCCAAGAGAGGCACCTGACGTTTCAAAAGGAGTAGCCGGAACACAAGCCGAAGCACCGAAATAAAATTTAAACGGTACCTTTTTGCCATTTTGAATCATAAACTTAATACCATCGATACCTAACACATTGGCAATTTCGTGAGGATCAGAGACTGTGGCCACCGTACCATGCACCACCGCAAGGCGCGCAAACTCGGAAGGAATCAACATAGAACTTTCAACATGAATATGGGAATCAATCAAGCCGGGCAGAATAGTTTGTTCTTCCGTAACGGCATCATCCTGAACTATGGATTTAATGTAGCCGTTTTCCACATAAACACGGCCTTTGAAAATTTTTTCGTTTTGCAGGTCAACAATATTTCCTGCTATGATAAAGGAAGTCTTTTTTTGCATAATGCAGGCAAAAATACAAAAGTTTATCTTTTTCGTTATTATTAAGTATTGATAAAAACAAACAAAATATTCGTAAATTTGGGGTTTGTCAATAAACAGAACAATAACCTTTAAATTTAATATTCATGAAACTAACACCCATAGAAACAGGAAATTTAAAATTGGACGGTGGTGCCATGTTTGGCGTTGTACCCAAAGTAATGTGGTCAAAAGTTTATCCTGCTGATGAAAACAACCTTGCCAACTGGGCCATGCGATGTCTGTTAATAGAAAATGGAGACAGGAAGATTCTTATTGACAACGGTATAGGCAACAAACAGGATGAGAAATTTCTAAAACATTACTATCTGAACGGAGAAGAAACGCTGGAATCTTCACTGGAAAAAACAGGGATAAAACCCGAAGATATTACCGATATGGTGATTACCCACATGCATTTTGACCATTGTGGCGGCAGTGTAAAATACAATAATGACAAAACTGGTTATGAACTGGCTTTCCCAAATGCAACCTACTGGACCAGCAAAAAACAATACGAATGGGCAACCCACCCAAACCGTCGCGAGAAGGCTTCTTTTTTAAAGGAAAATATAATACCCATTGAAGAAAGCGGCCAGCTCAAAATGATTGAGGATGAAGGAGAATATATTCCCGGTATTATTTTTAAACTATATTACGGCCATACGGATGGACAGCTAATTCCGCATATCAAAGCTGATGGTAAAACGGTGGTTTATATGGCCGACCTTATGCCATCAGCAGCACATATTCCCATGCCATGGATTATGTCCTACGATACCAGACCGCTTCAGACGCTGAAAGACCGAGAACGTTTTTATAAAGAAGCTTTGGAAAATGACTATATCTTGTTCTTTGAGCATGACCTTTACCACGAGGCTGCCATTCTTGAAGATACGCCAAAAGGAGTTCGTGTAAAAAAAGCAGGAAAATTAAAACAGTTTTTATAAAAACGGAGATGCATTATTAAAGTGCATGTCTATCTGTTTTTAAAATAGCCAGGAGCAATTTTGTAAGAATCGTACCGCTGTAAATGATTCACGCGTATCAATTGAGCCAAATCGTTGACATAAGCATTGCCCCTTTCGGAATATTTCTTCAGCGAATCAATTATAACAAGAGGATTGTCGGTTTTGGTACGCATAGCCCGGAACGGAGCAAAAATTTGCCGCGTATCCAACATAACATAATAGGCAGCAATGGATTTTTGTAAATCACTAAACTTTTGTAAATAAATCTTCGTGCCGTTGCGATGCGAAGAAGCTGCCATACGGCTTTCTGCAGGATTAAAAGACCACATACCGAAAATATTATTTCCCTGGAGAAAAAACCTTGAACTGCCCCACCCGCTTTCAATGGCAGCCTGTGCCAGGGTAATACTCACCGGGAAGGTCTGAAGCCGTTTTATCAGATCGTGAATATTGTTGGTTTTATACTTTCTCAACAACGGCCTTAAAAAAGCCGAATCGGAAGGCGTAAGAACTTGTTTTTCTGCCAGCTTTTGTACCTGTTTTCGTGTAAGGTCAAGATGTGTTTTAGCCACCAGAACAGAAGGCAATAACATATCAAAAAACTTTTGTTTCTTCTCCGGAACAGGTAAATGGTTTAAGGAAATTACATTGGTATAAACATAAGGAACAACCAACGAATCCTTAATATTTACAATATCATTCGCCGAATAAATCTTTTTTTTAACAGTTAATATGGGGCTAATGTCTTGAGCAGATACCTGAGAAGATAAACCGAATATTGTAAGTAAAAAGCTGATAAACAAAATTTTAAAATGCTTCAAATAGCAATAAAAAAAAGCACTTTTCTTCATAAAGATTTGTTTAGTTTGACAATACGGAAAGGTATTCCAATAATTGAGGTCAGTTTTAATTTTTTGCAAAGATAGCACTTTTCTGTAAAAAGACACAAATAAGCAAATCCAGGCTAAATTTCTAAACGAAAACAGCTATTGATTTGACAGCACAGACAAACTTAACAGCTTGTATATTAGTAAAATAAAATCATTATTTTCATCCTTTACATTACTAAATATTAAGTTTCATTAACTTATGTCGAGCTCAGGTTGTTACAAATGTATTGGTGTCTGGCTCAAAAGAGGAAGAATCAGGCTCTTAAAATCATAAATCCCAAACAACTGTGCCGAAGTAAGCAGAATAACAAATACAATTACCCATTTTACGAAAGCTACTCCTTTTTTTACCGCCATGCGGGAGGCAATCAGAGCCCCTATCATATTTCCCACAGCCATCACCAAACCGATAATCCAATTAATCTCATGGTTAAAATAAAAAATTGCAAGTGTAAATGGTGCATACGCCAGGATAATCAATACTTTAATAGCATTGGCCTTAACCAGGTCATAACCCGCACCCAGCACAATGCCACCAAGAAAAAAGTAGCCCACACCCATGTGGATAAATCCCGCATAAATACCAATGAAAAAGAAAACAACATAAGTTACCCAACGTATTGGTTTTTCTCTTATTTCGGCCTTGCCATATATGTATTGTTGCGGTTTAAACAAAACAAAAACCAACATAACCAGCATAATGATACCGATGGCCTTTTCAAACACAGCTTCATTTATGTCCACAGCCACCCAGGCCCCCACCAGCGAGCCGAGAATAGCCGGAATGGAAAGATAAAGGGCTTTACGTATTTCCAGTACTTTTTGTTGTTTAAAACTGGAAACCGCCACAACATTTTGCAAGGCAATAGCTACACGGTTCGTCCCATTGGCCACTGTAGCCGGCAATCCCAGCATAATTAAAATAGACAAAGAAATGATACTTCCACCACCAGCAAGCGTGTTAATAAATCCCACCAAAATACCTGAAAGCACTAACACCAATAGTTCAACAATCCCCATCTCTCATTTTTTAATTATATAATCGTTCAAAATTAAAAAAAGTTCTTTGGGATTGAAGGGTTTCGCAATAAAGCCATCCATTCCGGCTTCTTTGGTTTTTTTTCGATCAGACTCCATAGCGTTGGCTGTCAGCGCAACAATTAAGGCTGGACGTAAATTTTTATCCTTTTCATACTGTCTGATTTTTTGTGTTGCCTCGAGGCCATCCATAACAGGCATTTGAATATCCATGAGAACCAAATCATATGGATGCCCACAATACTTGTCAAACCCAACTTTCCCATTGCTGGCCAAATCGAGTGTACATCCACTATTTTCAAAGATTACCTTGCTTATTTTCTGGTTTATCAAATTGTCTTCTACCATAAGGATCCTGAATTTCCTCAAAAGTTCTATAACCTTAGTCTCATTAAAACCTTTTTCTTCTGTCGTTTCTGTTTTCAAAGGGACAACAAACCAAAAAACAGAGCCTTTCCCTTCCGTACTTTGTACACCTATTTTGCCATTCATAATTTCCAGCAGTCGTTTTGAAGTGGCCAGCCCGAGACCTGCTCCCTGATAAGTTTTTGCAGCAGAAATATCCAACTGAGAGAAACTTTCAAAAATTTTATTAATATAAACGTCTTTCACACCAATTCCGGTATCTTCCACCTCAAACCGAACCAAATGCCGATTATTTTTTGAGGGCTTTTCAGGTATTACGCTAAGCAATACATGGCCTTCGTGTGTAAACTTTACAGCATTTCTTAAGAGATTTCGCAAAACAATGCGCAAGGAACCTTTATCACCTATAAAGTATCTGGGTAGTTTTGGATTGATCTTTGTCTGAAATTCTATCCCCTTTTTAGCTGTCTCATTTTTAAATTCTTCTCCTATATCATTCAGAAGTTCGGACAAAGAAAACTTAACTGATTTAGACTTATATTTACCCGTTTCAATAGCTGAATATTCAAAAACATCTTCAATGAGCCCCATCAAATGTCTGGCTGAATTTAGCAAATTCAACAAATAATCTTCCTGCTGACCATGAAGACTTGTTTGTTTCAAAATTTCAGCCATTCCGATAATCCCGTTAAGCGGTGTCCTTATCTCGTGACTCATGTTGGTAAGAAACAAATCCTTTATGCGTATTCCTTCCTCTGCCATATCACGGGCATGTTCAAGTTGCTGTTCATAATCTTTCTGGCTGCTGATATCCCAGGAAATACCAATAAGCCCGATAATTTTCCCTTCTTTGTTACGAACGGGAGCAATATTGGTATGTACCCAAATTTTTTTTTCTTTTTGCTCAACCAATTCCTCCATATTATAAAAAGCAGCACCTTCTTTGATTACCCGCTTTTCAAGTTCCTGGTATTTCTTTTTTGGAACATAATGATGAAGAACCTGCTTTAGTGTTTTTCCAATAACCTCTGCACGGGCATGGCCCGTAAAGTCAATAAAAGCCTTATTTACAACCTGATACCGAAGTTTACTGTCTTTGAAATAAACCAATGCAGGAATTGTATCCAAAAGGATATTCAACATTTCAGCCTGGCTTTCCTGTTTTTGTAGTGCACTTTTCAAATCCGCAGATGTTCTGGTCAGCAACGAATTGACGACATTTTTGTCCTTTAACGCACGTTGCAGTTTAAAATCAACAATATCTGCCTCCATAGCAAGACGATTTAATGCTTCCTGCATTTCAAGTTTTAACCGGGTAAAGTCTTCCACCTGACGAATACTGGAAATTTGTTCGGATAATTGTTGAATAATTTTCTGCATAATACCTTATTTCCTCTTTTCTTTAATCAAAGCCAGCGTAAAAGTTTGGTTATAAAAAGAGCAATTACCTTTTTCATTATTGCCCACCTCCCCATATGTAAAAAAACCCGCCAACGGCTTTCTCCATTTTATGGAAGCCAGTTTTATTTCGGTAGATATCAACGGGCCAAGAGCTATATGGCGGGCAATACATGAAAATAATAATAAAAGGTCAGCTTTTTTATTTTTGTTGTGATATGAGATAATTTTATCCCGTGTATTTTCCATAATTTCAAAACCCGGAGATGTTGAAAACGAAACTGTGGAGCCTTGTATAACCGAACCGGCAAAGATCAGGCTGCGTTGTTCTTTATCAATACCGGTAACAGCCCTTAAAGCGGAAGTCCCATCAGCGTTTTTAACCATAAATGGGTATTC
>WFNG01000259.1 GCA_015488735.1 Bacteroidales bacterium
TAGTCGTAATAGGTATGCAGCTTCTGGTATTTATTTTTATGTTCTGTTATTTTGGTTAAACCTGAAATAATATCTTGCTCAATAATTTGTTCAAATACAGTGCTGTCTTTTAGGGTCATATCTCCCATTATTTCAGGTTGATCAACGATAAGGGAATATTTAGTTATTGTCCTTACCGTACGGTTATCCGTCATTTTTTTGGAAATGCTCCTGTCTGTTTCGTAGGCTGTATAGCCTGTAGCACTGTGCCAATATGCGGCATTGGGAGTGCCAACACTTATATAATCTTTTTTGTCATTGAAATTATGCTTTATCGGACTTTGGCCATTGTAAATATTCAACATTCCTATATTTTCAATATCGAGTAAAGGTGTTGCCGTAAGCTTAATCGAAACTTTAAAATCAGTAGCCTTTTTGTCGTATTCCTTGTTGATTAACAGTATCATACCATAGTTTTTAAAATTACCGTGTATGTTTCCTTTGTTTCTTGCATCTAACAAAAAATTATATTCCGTAGAATCAGAAATATTTACATACTCCATCTTTTTTTTCTTCGCATTGTAAGAGGCGTAATAAACCAGGTGGTTTTTATTATTGTCGGCTTCCCTTTTATAATTTACCACGACTAATGAATCCCGGTCAATATTTTTCAGTAGAATAATTTTTGCGGCCAGATAAGGAACTTTTATCGCTATGTCTGTTTTAATTGGCTCATCTTTATCTTTAAAATTATACGTTACAGGGTAGGTAAATACGCCTGCGTTTTGGGGTTCTTCAAAATAAAAGAACGGGTTGCTTTTTTTATCCAGAAGGGAAAAATTGTCGTTTACCCCTGAAATAATATATTTTACAAAACCATCATATTCTTTCCCTAAATCTGAATTGAGATGCTCTGCCACAAAACCTGCCAGATAATTTCGCCAGCTTCCAAACCAGGTGGTTTCTTTAAGTAATGCCAACGGATCAAGTTTATCGCCTGTGCGAAAGCTTTGCATGTAATGCAGAAAAGTACCCGCCATATAATCGTAAAAGATATTTCCGGTGAGATTGCTGGCTATGAATGATTTATCCCAATAATCCCATGAGTTTGAAAGAAAATTAAAAATTGAATTTTTTGAAGTCCTGCCTTTTAAAAGGGTTCTTTCCGACTCACATACGGGGATGTCGTTGACACCCCAAACAACACGGTCTTCTATAGAGGCATGGGCTTCCATCCAAAAACTGTTACCCGGATTAGCGGAAATGTAATAGTCCTGGGTGTAATGCATAAATTCATGTGCCAATACCCCTTTTAGCCTCTTGGGAGAAGAAATTTTTGCATCAATCAACATATAGCCGTTAAGCATACCCAATAGGCCAACACATCCGGCATCATTCATTTTTTTAACATATACGTTAAACGTACCGTCCGGGCTTTCAAGGCCTGCCTCTTTATACTTTTTCATCACTTTGGGCAGATATTCCGTAATATCTTGTACAAGAAGTGGATACGATGCTACATGCCATGGTTGTGAAGTTTGATGTCTGGCATATATAAACTTCATATAATCGATATCATCATCTTTATAATACACACAAATATTGTTGCGTTCATATTTGTCCGTATAGCCTTCGGCTACATCTTTAGTATCCCACCAATAGGAGAGTTTGGTTAGATGATGGGTAGTGAAAACAACAGAACTATCTTTTAAACTTAAATGCATATTGCCGAATAACTTCCATTTTCTTTCTTTATCATTGAAATAGACCGCTTTTATCTTGTTTATATCTTTTGCCTGTACTTTGGTTTTGTCTATATTTTTTAATTTAATCAACAGCGGCAGGGGAAAAGTATCAGCAAAGCTTACTGCTACATCGTATGCACTTCCTGCAATTACAGAGTCAGGTGCTGCCGGCGGATGGGCAATTTTCGTTATGGTCAAACGAAAATCGCTGTTGTGAAAGTTCTTGGGTATGGTTACTTCAATGCTGTCAGCTTTTACGGTGCGCGAAGAGTCTTTTACATTTACCATGTCATCAAAAAGAACCTTCCCCAGAGCCTTCACTTTCAGTTTGTTACTGTACATGGTGTCGCAACCGGTTTCGAAAAGGCAACAACGGTAATAGGCTGTGTTGCGGGGTGAAAGGACCAACGCGTCTTTGTTTACCGTTACAACATTTGCCTTCAGGTCTGCACGGGTCATGTTGTCTGTAACTTTTTCCCATGATGAACCATCGGAAGAGGCTTCCCAGAATGTTACCCCTCTTTTTATTTTTACCGGTGGAACCAATGTTACCGTTCTGTCAGCCAGGGTGTTTCCTGGAATGTTATTGAGAGAGGTAACAAATTTATTGGGGTACTTGTCTGCAATCAGCTCTTCATCAGTGGCTAATTTAAAGGCAATGGTATCTGTATTCAAATAATCCAGAACGGGGATTTTGGAAACAGAGCCATCGTAATACATAAAATACTTGGGTGATTTAGCATTGAAAACTTTGCAATAAAATTTATTTTTAGGGGTATTGTCGTTTACCACGAATTTCAAAACAGGACTTTCCGTTAAGGCTTTAAACTTATCGGTTTTACCGGTAAGGTATTTAAAGTCAGGATAAATGAGCCAATAATATTCGTTTGCCGAATCGGAAAGATGGGTCAACTTGCGAATGTCAAGGGTTACAGTATCTCCTTTTTGAACCTTGAAAAGCTGTTTGGACAAAGGAATATCTTTTTGACGGTGCAACCCAAATCCCAGACTGTCCGATTTCGGGATGTCGCTAAAGACAAACCGGTTGTTGCCTAACCGTACAACCCTGCCGCTATGGGGGTTGTACATCATTAAATTGGCTGGTATTTTTCCCTGTATCTTGTTGTTTTGCAATAAAACAGTAGTAGAATCTGAAATATGGATAAAAGATTCTGGGATAGAGTCAATTTGGTTGTTGCTCAAATCTATTTCACGCAAGTCAGGACAGTTTCCTATTTTAGGAGGAATAGAGGGAAGCTGGTTATTTGACAAATCTATGTATTCCAAACTGTTAG
>WFNG01000260.1 GCA_015488735.1 Bacteroidales bacterium
GCTTGAAATTATGGTCGAAGCCAAAGAAGATGAATTTACAGACATATCGGCACAGGTGAGAGAAGCCATCATGAAACTTTCCAAAGAATTATCCGTTATGTACAAGAACGGATTGATTAACGATGTGAAAGTTACCATTGTGAAACCGAACACCATCCCGAGAAATCCGAAAACAGGAAAAATATCACTTATAAAAGATGAAAGGAAACTTGCGTAATGGTTGAGATTGAAAAAGATAGCCGGCTGATTATAAAGCTTTACGACAGATTGGATGCCACCAATGCGGAGGAAACATCTGAAATTGTTTCCAAAGAATTAGAGGCGCTGGACAGAGACATTGTCCTCGATGTAAGTAAATTGGAATACATCAGCAGTGCGGGTTTACAGGTGATTTTGGCATGTGCCAAAGCGGCAAAGGCCGCCGGCAAAGAGACTTTCCTGCACGGAGCCAAAGGTAATGTGCTGGAAATATTCAGGCTTTCCGGATTTTTGACATTTTTAAAGGAGGAGTAAAAACCGACATGGATTTTAAAATGCATTCGCTCCACGATGCCTTTGTAGAAATACAAAAGTATTGTAAAAAACAGAGCATCCCCAAAGAGGCATGTTATAACATAAACCTTGTCTGTGAGGAGCTGATTGTCAATCTTTTAAAATACACAAAGGCAACCGGATACAACCTGAATCTGTCAGCAGAGGCAGGTTCGACTGTTATACACATTCGTTACCGGGCGGAAAAATTTAACCCGACAAAAGCTCCGGAACGCAAGCAGGAAAGCGTTGAAAAAATGGAATACGGCGGACTGGGACTGGTGCTGGTCAATTCATTGGCTTCGAAAACAGAGTATAAATACGACGAAAAACAATCGCTTAATGTTATCAAAATCATCCTTTAAAATAAATAACATCCAAAAGAAGATTGTCTTTTACATCGTTGCCATAACGGTTCCGATGTTTATTGTCTCACTCTATCTTATACAGGAGTTTGTCAGCTCCGAACTCACAAAATCGGAATATCGACAGGCACAGCTCATCAACCTGAATACTTTAAAAAATATTGAGAGCTTTTTGAATAAAACCAGCGCTTTTACTGTCAAAGCAGCTACCATGATAGAATCCGATCCGGAAAATTATCAAAAAATGCTTCCCTTTTTAAAAGAAAACATCAAAAAAAATCCTTCGGTATTCGGCTCGGCACTGGCATTGGATCCCGGTAGTTCGCTGAGGAAATTATATTGCAAATATTACTACAGAGCAGACGATTCAATCCGCGAAAAATGGCTCATGCCGCCAAAATATGACTACCTGCACTCGGCATGGTACTACAAAGTGAAACAGAGCGGAAAACCAGCCTGGAGCGAACCCTATTTCGACAAAGGTGGCGGCGAAGTGTATATGAGCACTTACTCCTACCCTATTATCGATCTTCATAAACATTTCCTCGGTGTGGTTACAGCCGATGTAGAGCTAAACACGCTTTCACGGAAAATTCAGCAACTGGCAAAAGATAAATCCGGGCATATCTTTTTGGTATCAAGAAGTGGGTTCCTGCTTTCCCATCCCAACCGCAAATTTAATCTCAAACAAACCATTTTCAAATATGCCGATTTCATTGGCTCAAAAGAACTAAAGAAGGCCGCTGAAGATATGATTCACGGAAAATCAGGTATTTACAGTATTAGCCTGCCGGATGGAAAATACACCTTATACACCATGTACATTAACCAGACCGCCTGGTCCATCGGGATATTTCTGAAAAACAGCGTTCTTTTCGAACCTTTGAGCAGGCTGAAAACCTATCTGCTGCTCATTATGTTTGCCGGCATTATGCTTATTCTGATCATGGTTTTGATTGTCTCCAACCAGCTCAGAAAAAATGTTGCGAGAGAGGAAAAAATCAAAAATGAGTTCATTCTTGCCAGCCGTATTCAGCAACAGTTTCTTCCCGAAAAAGAGGAGATAGAGGAAAAGAATTTCACCCTCAGCGGAGTTATGCTCCCGGCCAAAGAAGTCGGCGGCGATTTTTACGGCTATAAAATGATAAAAGAAAAAATCATTTTTTATGTAGGCGATGTCTCCGGAAAAGGTGTTCCCGCATCACTGTTTATGATGGCTTCGCAAATGCTTATCGAAGACGCCATCGACGAAAAGTGCGACCCTGCTTATGTCCTTGGCAAGGTAAACGGGAAACTCTCCCGGATTTCCTCCACAGGCATGTTTGCCACCATGATTGTAGGCGTAGTGGATTTAAAAACAAAGGAACTGACATTTTCCGTGGCCGGTCATCCACCGTTTATCATCAATGCAAACGGCGCTATCTACTCCCCCATAACCATTTTTGCCCCGCCGGTGGCTGTTTTTGAGGATTTGTCTTACCAAAACAGTACGCTCCAACTCAACGACAACACCACCATCCTTGCTTTCAGCGACGGCGTCAGCGAAGCCGAAAACACTAAAAGAGAATTTTTCGGAACCGAACGCATTGCCCGGACACTGCAAAACATGGAAAACAGAAGCAGTGTCGCTGTAAAAGATAAATTGCTAAATGACATACAAGTTTACACCGCCGGACAAGAGCAAAGCGACGACCTCACCATTGTGGTGGTGAAAGTTTAGCCCTGACAAACCCAACCCGCTTCGGGCGTCCACGCCCGAAAGTAAAGCACTTCTAATACCTTTTCAAAACGCTGTCATCCTGAGCGAAGCGCAGCTAAGTGAAGAATAACAATAGCCATCAATATCAAAGGATAGATGTTTCACTTCGCTCAACATAACAACAATCCATTTGACTTCCTGAGCCAGACAATGGATCTTTTTTTTTGCAAAAAACCTGAAAGAAAATGACGTTCTGACCAATATAGTCTATCCATACTATTTCAGGTTAATGGAATTTACTGACAAAATACCTGTCTTAAAAAAAATTCTGCCAAAAGAAGTCAGAAAGTCAGGTTTTTAAACTTTATCATTTGACTTTATCTCTTTAAACCCTGCATTATTAAAACTTTATATTTTCAGGACACGAGACCAAAATACCTGTTACCAATCTCTTTAGTTTTTTTACAAGTCAGATTTATTGATTTTTTGTTAAAATAAATTAGACTTTTAAACGTTTTTGGTCTATAATTAATAATTGGTATTATTTTTGCACCTCGGAAATTAGTCTGTGAAACAGGTTTGACAGCGCAAAAAAAGCAATTTAAAAGAACAGAATAAAAATAGATGGAAAATGAAAAGAAATGACAGGGTCAGCATCCGACGACAAAACAGAAATTTGGCAGAAAAGTTTTCTGCAATATTGTTGTTGGAAATTTCGATGTTATTGGTCCCTTTGATGCTTCAGGCACAGAAACCGGTACTCAGGCTTAGTTTGAAGGCAGCACTGGACACTGCCATGCAAAATAATGCTAAAATAAGAGAATATCACGAAAAAACCGAACAGAAAAAATATCTGAGAAAATCAGCTATGGGGAATTTCTTCCCGACCATTAGTGCAAACGGCGGCTTTACTTGGCTTAGTAAAAATCCGGAGATTAACATGTCCCTGTTCAAAGGTTCCATTGACGATATGGTGTCAAAATTGGGGACATCAATGATACAAGGGCTTCAACTTCCTCCGCAAATGCAGTTAGCTCTGGCTAAACAGCTGGCCGGACTCAAGCAAATGCCACCCGAAAACCTTAACATTGATCAGCAAAACTATCCTAATCTGAATATCTCAGTGACGCAGCCGATCTTTACCGGCGGAAAGATTATCGCTGCCAGGAAATATGCCTCCGCTGAACTCAAATATTCTGATGAGGATTTGCGAAAGACAAAAAATGAAATCATCAAAGAGACCATTGACCGTTATTATGCCATTGTTTTACTGAAAGCAGTCGTAAAAACACGAGAACAGGTAGTTGCAGGAATGAAACGCCATGAGCAGGATGCAAACAATGCCATAAAAATCGGAATGATTCCACCATATACGCGGCTCCGTGCAGAAGTGGCTGTAGCCAATGCCGAACGCGACCTTTCCGATGACCAAAACAAGCTGGCACTTGCCAAATTGGCATTAAAGACAAGCTTAGGACTCAGCTCATCCATAAATATTGATGTTACCGATACACTTCGTTTCCAGGCTTGTCCGCTTAATTTGAGCATACTGCAAACCGAAGCAAAGCAGGCCCAACCCATTTTTCAAATGATTAATCAGAAAAAGGTTATGGTAAAACAAAAACACAATTTAGATGTTGCAGACTTTCTTCCCCAAATAGGAGCCTGGGGAACTTATAGTACATTCCGTAACAAATATCCCATTATCCCATCCCCTTTTATGGTAGGCATTCAGGCACATATTAACCTGTTCCATGGCGCAAAGAAAATTAACGAACTTAAAGCTACACAACATCTTGCCAAAGAAGTGGAAGCTGCTGATGTTTATGCACACCAGCAGGTGAACCTATGGGTTAACAAATCGTATCGCGAAGTATTGAATAAACAGGAACGTTACCGTAAACTCCAGCCAACCATTGCACTGGCAAAGAAAAATTACAGTATCAGCGAAAAACGTTTTCGCGAGGGGTTGGGAAAATCTATTGATGTGATTGATGCCCGCCTGCTGTACGAAAAAACACAGATAGAGGCTTACCAAACACTATACAACTATTATGTAGCCTTAAGTAACCTCTATCTCGCCACCGGAAATCCACAAAAATTAACCGATATTTTAATCCATCAACAATAATCTTTAATAATCGAACAGAAATGAAAAAAAATAAAAGTATTTTGGCCCTGGCCATTCCCATCGCAGTCATCATTGTTGCCGTAGTCTTTATGACCATTCACCACAATTCTGCCAGAAAAAAAGTATATACGGGAATCTTTGAAACTACAACTGTCAACGTGGCTTCGCTCGATCCAGGCCGCGTGGACTCCGTTTTTGTAGAATTGGGCGATACAGTACAAAAGGGGCAACTACTGGCCAGACTCGAAACCAATATTCTGGAAACAAAAGTAGGACAAGCCCAAGGAGCAGTTATGGCTGCAGGAGCACTGGTGGAAAAAGCAAAAGCAGGCGCACGAAAAGAACAAATCAAAGCAGCAGAAAACAAATATGGCATGGCACGCAGCCAGTATGAATTCGCAGGGAAAACCTACAGACGGTTCCGGCTGATGTTTGCCGACTCCATAATTTCACGTCAGGAAATGGATGAAATGAAATATAAATATCAGGCAGCAAGCGACCAAATGAAGGCTGCCAAAGCATTGTATGACATGGCGTTGAAAGGAGCGCGAAAGGAAGACATATTAGCTGCTGAAGGAAATTATAAAATTGCCCGCAATACTTACAATGAAGCTATGGAATTTTATCACCAGCTTAATGTGTACGCACCAGCTTCAGGAGAAATCAGCAACAAAATTGCCGAACCCGGGGAAGTGGTACCGCAGGGCTATCCCATACTTACCATTATGATACCTCGTGACATTTATGCCGTATTGAATGTGCGTGAAGACCAGCTTGAACACTTTAAAAAAGGAACAATAATTATGGGAAAAGTTCCGGGAATGGGAGGCAAATCATTCAATTTCAAAGTCACTTACATAGCCCCCATGGCTGATTTTGCCACATGGACACCTACTCAGGCAAAAGGTGAGTATGACATGAAGACGTTTGAAATTCATTTAAAACCGGTACATCCAATTGAGGGCCTGCGCCCGGGGATGAGTATTGAAATTCACGGATAAATTCGTGTGATATCCAAAGAAATTTCAGTTAATCTATTTTGAGAAGAGTAAATCCGCAAGGCTTAGGAAGCCAGGATAAAATAAAAAGGAATATATCATGAAAACAGAAAAAATTAAAAATCCAAAAGATACACACGTGTATTTGATTGGTAGCGGGATTGCTGCTCTTGCAAGCGCCGTTTATTTAGAAAAAGATGCCGGTATTCCCGGTGAAAACATCCATATTTTGGAAAAAGACCAAATTCCAGGTGGTGCCTGTGATGGCGCCGGAGATAAAGATAAAGGTTTTGTCGTAAGAGGTGGAAGGATGCATGAAATGCATTACGAATGTTACTGGGAATTATTGTCGCACATCCCCTCTCTGGAAGACCCTAATGTTTCCGTACGGGACGAATCTTTTGATTTCAATAAAAGATTTGTCTCTAATGCCCAGGCACGCTTGTTAAAGAATGGGAAAAAGCTTGATGTATCTTCTTACGGATTGACATTGAAACAGCAAGCAGATTTTGTCAAACTCACCTACGTTTCCGAAAAATCATTGGGCAATGACCGTATTGAAGACTGGTTTGATCACGACTTTTTCGAAACCAAATTTTGGTATATCTGGACATCCATGTTTGCATTTCAAAAATGGAGCAGCCTTGCCGAAATGAGGAGGTATATGAAGCGCTTTATTCATCTGGTCGATGGCCTTTACAGGTTGGGAGGTGTAATGCGTACCAAATACAATCAGTACGATTCTGTCATCAGGCCAATGAGAAGGTATCTTGAAGAAAAAGGAGTCAGGTTTGAAATGGGCAAAGAGGTTGTAGACATTGATTTTAACCTGTCGGCAGATAAGAAAACGGCAACAGTTTTACACATGAAAGATAAAAGTGAAATTGTTCTTGGAAAAAATGATTTCGTCTTTATCACCAACGGTTCAATTACTGAAAGTACAGATAATGGAACCTGGGATACGGCACCTAAATTAAAAGGAGTAGAAGATTCCGGTTCTTGGAAATTATGGAAGAAAATTGCCCTTAAAGATAAAGCATTTGGAAATCCCGCTCCATTCTGTGATAATATTGATTTACAAAAGTGGTATTCCTTTACAGCCACATTAAAAGACACCACTTTCCACGATTATATGGAAAACTTTTCCGGTAATGTTGATGGTACGGGAGGACTTGTAACCATGACGGATTCCAATTGGCTAATGTCTATTGTAATAGCCCGTCAGCCACATTTTCCAAACCAGCCCGATGATGTTAAGGTGTTTTGGGGATATGGACTTTATCCTGACAGAAAAGGAAATTACATTAACAAAACAATGGCAGAATGCTCTGGTTCCGAAATATTGGAAGAGTTGTATTACCATTTGAAAATTCAAGACTTAATGAAACCCGTAACTGAAGCAGGAAAAGTAAACTGTATCCCTGTTGCCATGCCTTTTGTAGATAGCCTGTTTATGCCACGCACAATTGGCGACAGACCCAATGTTATTGTAAAAGGAGCAACAAACTTTGCATTTTTAGGCCAGTTTGCCGAAGCGCCAAAGGACTGTGTATTTACGGTCGAGTATTCTGTCAGAACCGCACAGATGGCTGTTTACGGGTTATTTGACACTGGCAAAAAAACACATCCGGTGTATCATTCTATTCATAATCCCAAATTCCTGATAGGTGCTTTGAAAGCAATTGGCAGATAATTCCAATTGGCGCATAGGAAAGGCAAATTCCGGTCAGCCCAAAAAGCACGAACCATTACATAATGAATTAAAACACAATAAAAAAATGAAGCCTCCTGCTTTTATAAAAGTCGCTATTAGGGAGATCCGGCAGATAGTAACGGGCCATTCCACACGGTTGATACTATTTTATATCCCGGTTGTGGTATTCCCGATACTGGCCTTAATTTATCATCAAGGTAGCCTGCGGGAAATTCCCGTTGCCATTTGGGACCAGGATCATTCTGATATGTCGCGACTTTTTACAGAATATGTAAACGCCTCCCCTACCCTGAAAATAACCGATTATCTCAGCGCATCGGATAACCTGCAAAACTATTTCTTCAACCACAAAGAGCGGGCAATTTTTCATATTCCCAAAGGGTTTGAGCATGATATTCTTGGTAATAAAAATACACATATCCAGATATTTACAAACAGTTCAAATATTATATTCGGAAATATCATGATGCGGGAGGCATACAAAGTTACCGGAGCGCTCAATAAAAAAATTCTAATGAAAAAATTTGTAAAAGGGGGGCTGACACCAAAACGGGCAGAAGCATTGACAACGCCCATCCGGATACATACCAAGTCGCTCTTTAATCCCAATTACAACTACCTGTACTACCTTGTTCCCGGATTGCTGACTGTCCTGTTACAAATGATTGTGTTCTTTGTTGCTGCTCGTGCTTTCAACTCGGAAGTTAAGCACGGAAGTTTTAACCAGTTGATGGAAACATCCCATAACAGTGCCTTAAACATGCTTGTGGGTAAAAGTATTGCTTACCTGCTTATGGGGCTTTATGTTACGGGATTAATTGTATTAATATTCTGGATTTTTGGTATTCCGTTTCAACAAAAAGAAGGACAGCTTCTGCTCCTGTTCAGTTATTTCATTTTGGTCAATATCTTTCTTGGGTTTATGATTTCTACAACTATTACCGATGAGATACTGTCGCTGGATGTAGCATTTCTGTATAACTCGCCAGCTTTTATTTTCAGTGGGTTTACTTTTCCGGTTTTTGCCATGACCTTTTTCAGTAGTACCATAGCACAATTTATTCCTTATACTCATTTTTTACATGCCTTTTTCAAGCTCTATCAGTTAAATGCGCCCTTTGTCTATACGTTACCTGACTTTTATAAGCTTACCCTTTTTCTGGTCGTTGGCTTTATAACAAGCTTTATTGCGCTGCATATCCGAATGAAAAGTATAATTTCAACGCAAAAAAATTCTTTGCAACATGTACAATAAAAAAAGTTTCATACAAGGTTTCAAAGATGAAATGGATGCCGTAATCCATGACCCAAGCATTTTGCTGACGGTTCTGGCAGCACCACTTGTGTATGTTTTTCTTATGGGTTCAATCTATTATTATAAAGAAGTTAAAAGAATCCCGTTTGCAGTGGTCGATTATGACCAAACGCCCACCAGCCGTAATCTTACACGCCTGCTCGCCGCGGATCCGACTATCAAACTCGAAAACCGTCCGGCAACTTACCAGGATGGGGTCAGGGAGATGGATGCTATGAAAATACAAGGTTTTCTCGTTTTTCCCAAAGGTTTTGAAAAAGCACTTTTGAAAGGCGAAATCAGCCACGTAAAACTCTACCTGAACACGACCCGGTTTCTTCCCTCAAACGACCTGAACAGAGCGGTAAACACGGTGTTGCAAACCGTCAGCTCTGGTATTAGATTGCAATATTTTGCTACCAGAGGGCTTAATCGGAAATATGCCATGCAACGCATAAACCCAATCCTTGCAGATGTCCATCCCATTTATAATGCTACCAATAATTATGGAGATTATCTTTTGCCGGGGTTATTATTCATTATTTTGCAGCAAACACTGCTCATTGGGCTGGGCGAAAGTTTTGTCCGTAGCCGCGAAAAAGGGATATTTCAAAATGTATTACGCAGGAATAGCGGCAATATCACCTCCTGGCTCTGTGGTCGGTTAAGTTACTATATGCTGCTTTATCTGGCTTACATTTTGTTTTATCTGGGTGTAGCTTTTTACTTTCTGAATATTCCTATGCGCGGCAATTCCGTGGCCATGGTTACCATAAGCCTCTTGTTTTTGCTGGTTGTTATGGTTTATACGCTGCTAATCGCCTCTTTCAGCAAAAAGCAAATCCGTATTATGGAAGTGCTGGCTTTTACCAGTTACCCGCTTTTTCTGCTATCGGGATATTCATGGCCTGTTAAAGCTATGCCCGTGCCATTGCAATGGCTGGCCGCCATTATTCCTACCACGCCCATGATGGATGCCGTTACTAAACTCTTTGCCGAAGGCACCGGCTGGGGACCGGTTTCGGGCGATTTCAGGCAGTTGTTGATCATGCTTTTGGTCTCCACTCTGCTGTTGTATTGGCGGATGGCCGTTTTGAAGAGGCGGATGGTTTCGGCTGTCGTTTAAACGTCACTAAATCTCTACTCACTAAATCACTGGTGCAAGCATCCGCTTGTACCAAACCTTCACTGGTGCAAACGTCCGCTTGTACCTGTACCCCAAACCGCTTCGGGCGTCCACACCTGAAGATCACCACTTCTACTTCGGGCGTCCCCGCCCGAAGTAATTTACGCCCCTAACGCTCATTCGGATTCCTGTCTACCCTTGGCTGATGTAATCCGAATGTACTGAAAATAAGGATTTAAAATCCTTTTTCCAATAAGGTCGGGATTACAAATCCCGACCAGCAGTAAAAACAGGTATCCTGAAAGAAATCATACCTTTGCAAAAATCAAAAATTCAAAGCCATGAAATCATACCGAAAAGAATTATGGTTCAACACCCCGCACCGCCGCGATTTTATTAACATCACGCCACAAGTGAACCAATGCCTGCTGGAAAGCGGCATCCGGGAAGGGCTGGTGCTGGTAAATGCCATGCACATTACCGCCAGCGTTTTCATCAATGATGATGAGTCCGGCCTGCACCGCGATTTTGAAACCTGGCTGGAAAAGCTGGCCCCCGAAAAGCCCCATTCGCAATACCATCACAACACCTTTGAAGACAATGCCGATGCCCACATGAAAAGGCAGGTCATGGGCCGCGAAGTGGTGGTGGCCGTTACCGGCGGACAACTGGATTTTGGTCCGTGGGAACAGATATTTTACGGGGAATTTGACGGGAAACGCAGAAAACGGGTGCTGGTGAAAATTATCGGGGAATAAAACTATCTTTTATTAATCAGATGGTTAATTGCTTTTCAAATATACTGTCAGAATTTTCTGCCCCAAAAAATCTTTTACATATCAGGTCGGGATTGCAAATCCCGACCAGCGATGGTCTAAGATACGCACCGGTCTAAAAGCCCATTCAGACACGTCTTTGCAAGGAAATAAGATGGGGTATTTGCGCAGGTTGACGAAGCAATCTTTCCAAAACACAGTTTATTTCAATAAAGATTGCTTCTGTTCTGCACCGGCAGATTATCGCAATGACGTTGTTTTCTTTCCAACAGTATCTGTCAGGTTATTATCCAATTTCCCGAATTTAGATTTCTTAACACAAATCGGCTTGTCCATCCGTACAACTTAGTACCTTTGCATAAATTAAAATTACAGCCTTATGAACAACGAAATTCTCAAACTGAACCCCGCCAAAGTCTGGTTCTATTTTAAAGAAATTTTAAATATTCCCAGACCTTCCAAAAAAGAGGGGAAAATCATTGAATACCTGTTGCGTTTTGGAAAGGAACACAACCTCGAAACACTTCAGGACGAAGTACACAATGTACTGATTCGCAAGCCGGCTACCCCCGGCATGGAGAACCGCAAATCAGTTGTCCTGCAGAGCCACATCGATATGGTTTGTGAAAAAAACAGCGACAAAGTCCATGATTTTGACAACGACCCCATTGAAGCACACATCGAAGACGGATGGGTTACTGCCGACGGCACCACCCTCGGCGGCGACGATGGCATCGGCGTAGCCACAGAGCTGGCACTGCTGGCCTCTGACGACATTGAACACGGCCCCCTTGAGTGTCTGTTCACCGTGGACGAAGAAACCGGCCTCACCGGCGCATTCGGACTAAAACCCGGTTTCCTGCAAAGTGAAATTCTGCTGAACCTCGACTCGGAAGACGAAGGACAGCTCTTTATCGGCTGTGCAGGCGGACAAGACACCCTGTCATGGCTCCCTTACCAAAAAATGGCTGTTTCCACAAATCAGGAAGCACTGAAAATTATGGTTTCAGGTCTTAAAGGGGGCCACTCAGGCGATGATATCAACAAAGGACGCGCAAACGCCAACCAGTTGCTGAACCGATTTTTGTGGACTTACAAAGACAAGTTTGACATGAAACTTTCTGTTTTTGATGGTGGGAACCTGCGCAATGCCATTGCCCGCGAAGCTTTTGCTGTGGTAACTGTTCCCAAAGGAAAAGCACAGCAGGTTATTTCTGAAGCCAAAGGGTTTGAAGAGATGTACCAAAACGAATACCACGCAACGGAACTCAGCCTGAGTTTTTCGGCCGTAACAACAGACATGCCCGAAACCGTTATCAGCGATGACAACTTCACCAAACTGGTCAATGCGTTGTATGCTTGTCCTCACGGCGTCATTGCCATGTCGCAGGACATTCCGAACTTTGTTGAAACTTCTACTAACCTGGCTTCTGTAAAATTTCTGGATAATGAAATCCTCATTACCACCAGTCAGCGAAGCTCGGTGGAATCTGAAAAAGACGATGTTACCAATAAAGTTGTAAGCGTCTTTAACCTGGCAGGTGCGCGCAGCAAAACGTCGGATGGTTATCCGGGCTGGACACCCAATCCGGATTCAGAAATTATGGAACTGACAAAAAGCTCTTACCAAAAGCTTTTCAACGTGGAGCCAAAAGTCTTGGCCATCCATGCCGGACTGGAATGTGGCCTTATCGGCGACAAATATCCGGGAATGGATATGATTTCCTTTGGTCCTACACTCCGTGGTGTTCACTCTCCTGACGAAAAACTGGAGATTGCCTCTGTGGAAAAATTTTGGAAACTTACATTGGATGTGCTAAAAAATATTCCCGTTAAGGATTAATAATTTGTCCAACATCCTAACATGTCCAAAAAGCTAAGGAATTTTCTGGCAGTTTTACTGTTGTTGGTTTTTATTACACCAACAGCAGTAAAACTTTTGGACGAAGCTTTCCATCATCATGTTTTTTTCTATTTTAATGAGAAAAGTGGCGATGTTCTGCATACTTACCACCGCACATGTCCCATACCGGGATTTACAATGTCTTTTTATACCCTTCAAAAGACAATTCATGTAAAAGAAAAACAACAATATTGCGGTGAGGTTCTTATAAACTTTCCAAAGGAACATTTTTCTTCCGAATTAAATTCATCAGTTTTATTACGTGCTCCACCTTTATTAGACAACATATCATAGCAACCACAGAAGTGGTTTACAAAATTGTCTAATAAAATACGTAGTGAAATGAAAATAAAACTTCTCATTTTCTTTTCCGTGTTTCTTTTGTTAAAAGCAAACGCGCAAAACAGTATAAGTGGCCGCATCACCGATGCGGGAAATCATGAGGCACTGCCCGGTGTCAACATTATTATTAATGAGCTTTCAGTGGGAACGGTAAGCAACAACAACGGCCATTATCAAATCAACAAAATTCCAAACGGACAGTTTTTTGTTACCTTTTCTTTTGTCGGTTACGAAGACCAGACAAAGAAAGTGGATTTTCAGGGACATCCAATTACAATGAATATTAAGCTGAAACCCATGGTTATTCAGGGTCAGGAAGTGGTAGTAACCGGAAATTTTACGGGAACGCAACACGAAAACACCGTAGGTATCAGTACTTTGGAGACAAAAAGCGTAACGCGGGTGTCGCAGCCCTCATTTATGGCATCGCTGGCTTCCGTTCCGGGTGTAAGCATGATATCCAAAGGTCCGGGGGTAGGCACACCGGTTATACGCGGACTCTCGCTGAGTAATGTGCTGGTGCTGAATAAAGGCATTCCCATGGCAAACTTTCAATTTTCGGAAGATCACCCATACCTGATCGATGGCCTGGGTATTGGAAGGGTTGAGATTATTAAAGGTCCTGCCTCACTCATGTATGGTTCGGGTGCCGTTGGAGGTGTTATCAACCTCGTTGCTGAACCAGCAGCCCGCGAAGGCAGCATAGAAGGTATTGCCAGTATGAAATTTTTCAGCAATACCCTCGGAACGCTGTCCAGCATGGAAATTAAAGGAAACCATAAAGGCTTTGTATGGGGTGCCGGGACAGAAATAAACAGCAATGAAGATTATATTCAGGGAGACGGTATCACTGCCTTCAACACCCGCTTCAACACCCACAGTGTGAAGCTAAACGCAGGGCTGATAAAAAAAATTGGCAGCTTCCGTGTATTTTATGACTATAACCGTTCCAAACTGGGCATGGCCGTCCCTCCGGCTCTGGCACTCGTCAAAGAAAGAGGACGTAATAATGATGTCTGGTATCAGAACTTAACCGACCAGCTGATTATTTCTAAAAATAAAATCTTCCTGGGAAACCTTAAAGTTGATGCTGATTTTTCTTACCAAAATAATAACAGGAGACTGGAAGGCTCCCCGTTTACTCCTGTTAGAGAGTTGGTAAACATGCGGTTAAAAACATTTACCTACCGACTCAAGAGTGTCTATCATTTCAGCGAGAGCACCAAGGCTTTTCTCGGCCTACAAGGTATGAGCCAAACCAACCGCAACGGTGCCGCACCACAGCACGTCATCCCCAATGCAAACCTGAACGATTTTTCCATTTTCACCATGGGACGTCATAATTTCGGTGCACATGCCATACTCGAAGCCGGAATCAGATACGACCATCGCAACGTAGTTGTCCCTAAACATTATGCCGGCATCAGCAACGGAACACTTATGCCGAGGTTGCACAGGCGTTTTGACAATGTGAGTGCTTCCGTTGGAACCGTTTTTCATTTTAGCCAAAATATGCTGCTCCGTTTTAACCTGGCCTCTGCTTTCCGCAGTCCGAATATTGCAGAGCTGACACAAAACGGCATGCATGGAAACCGCTACGAAATTGGTAAAGCCAACCTAAAAAACCAGCAAAACCTTGAAGCTGACCTGGGGTTTCATATCCACACTACTTATACCACTTTCGAAATTTCCGGATTTTACAACTATATTGATAATTACATTTACCTCTCTCCCACAGCAGATACAATTTCCAATGGAACAAAGATTTATCGTTACGGACAAACGCCCTCGCACTTGCTGGGCGGAGAAATCGGAATCCATATTCATCCAGTCTCTCTCAACTGGTTACATCTGAAAGCAAACTATGCCTACATCTATGCAAGAAAAAATTCGGGAGGTTATCTTCCGCTGATTCCGGCCAACAAACTCCATTTTGAAGTTATGTTGCGAAAAAATAAATGGAAAGTCTGGCGAACTTCTTTTGTCAAAATCTCCTGCGATTATGTGTTTGCACAAAATCATGCTGCAGATTTTGAAACTCCCACACCCGGATATTTTCTTCTCAATGCCGGTATTGGCACGGATTTAAAAGTGAAGAATCAGGTCTTCAGCTTTAGTATTATGGCAACCAACCTCCTCAACAAACAATACATGGACCATCTTTCCACGTTAAAAGATGTGGGGATTTACAACATGGGACGAAACATTTCTCTAAATATCCGTATTCCTTTTGGTATTAAAAATTAACGGATTAGGCAAACATTATCAATGATTTTCAGGGTGGGTTCGGTTCCTTCGCACAAAGAATTCTTCTATTTCATTTTCAAATGGTCCACCTGCACCCCGGCGCGTTGCAGCAAAGCCAGACCATCAGTGATTCGGTATTCACGATCGTAAACAACACGGCTGATACCGGCCTGGATAATTAGTTTTGAGCACTCTATACAGGGAGAATCGGTAACATAAAGGGTAGCGCCCTCGCTGCTGTTGTTGGATTTGGCCACTTTTGTTATGGCATTGGCTTCGGCATGGAGCACATACTGTTTGGTGGTACCAGTTTCATCTTCGCACACATTCTCAAAACCAGAAGGTGTTCCGTTATAACCATCCGAAATAATCATCCGGTTTTTCACAATTAAAGCGCCTACCTGACGCCGTTTACAATAGGAATTCCCGGCCCAGACATGTGCCATCTTTAAATAACTCTGATCAAATTTTGCCTCTTTATTTTCCATTTTAAAAACATATCAATTTCTGCTAAAATATTAAAATATCCTGATGCATTAAAGAATTTTTTTAGAGCTGCTAATTATAAATTACAGCTTTATAAACACTTTCATTTCCCACATTATCCCGGACAGTAAGCTGAAAAACATTCTTGCCTTTTTTCAGGTATTTGTCAAAATGATAGGTCAGGGTTTTGCTTTTCAAATCGTACTCCATCAATATCCAATGGCCGTTGAGCGTGGGTTGGTAATCTTTAATTCCGCTTTGCTCATCCGAAATCTGTACTTTGAGTAAATGCTTACCGGCTACCTTGGAATCATTTTCAAAATCCAGAGGCTTAATAACCGGAGGAATGGTATCTGCCATAAGTGTATAATCTCCAAGCTCCCTGGTCTTTACCGAGATGGTATTCCCCTTCCATATACCTCCCGAATAGGAAAAATCTCCAGTAGTATCCGGCGCATAAGCAATGTAAATCTTCCTTTTGAGACCGGAAGGCAGCGAATCGGTTTTTATGGCGAGCGTAAAATATTTTTGAACCGGTACAAACCGGTTGTGAACAGCATAAACAGGCGAAAGTGTTTTATGGTTGGCCGGAAATTTTCGCAAATGGAAATAAAAAGAACGATAGAAACAATCTTTCGGGAAAGCAAGGCTGATATTACCCGAAACAATATTTGCAAAATGGTTATACCGAATAAAAGTCCCGGTTTGTTTTACAGTTTTTTCAACGTATTTTGATACAACAGGTTCGTCTTTAACGTTAAACTTCAAAGCTGCAGTATTGCCGTACACATCGCGTACCACATATTTAAAATGATGGGTTAGCGTATCGTGAAAGATGAAAATCCCGTTATGCAACACTTTCTGATAAATGCCCAGCCGGTTGTTAGTATCTAACTGTGTACGAATCAGTCGTTTTCCTGTCTTCTCGAAATAATTATAATCGATCAGACTGTTGACATAACGTCCTGTACTGAAGGAGATTTTATTCGCCTCCAGGGCAAATACAAGAACCTTATCTTCATAAAGTTTAAGCGCGTAGATACCATTTTTGTTGTGTGTTCCGTTCATAACGTCGTAAGTCCTCAGCCCGAAAGAAACTGCCCCTTTAACATGAATCACAGGCATATTCCTGATAAAACATGATTTAGCATGCCCTGCAACCCACATTATGAGCGTATCCGGTTTGTTGTTGATGCGGCTGTCCGGGAAAACGGGATACACTGCAAGCTGCA
>WFNG01000261.1 GCA_015488735.1 Bacteroidales bacterium
AATTACTTTTATATATCTTTAACAGAGGAGCAGAGCCTGTTTCTGCCTTTGATTCTTACTGATAATGAGTACGATATTGAGAGCAAAACATAAAATAAATTAAAATATTTGAGGAAATTCAACAGGTAAGTTTTCTTTTTTTTTTGACGAGAATGCAATATATTGTTTCAGGAACTGCAATAAACAACAACTTCTCTGATGTTAAAACAACAGAAAACAGGGGGATCTTGTGCGCAGATTAAAAAATGTTAAAAATTATTAAGATTCTTTTTTTCAAAATCCGTTTCAGGTGTTCATCCCCGGGAACTTCTCAATCTATTTCGGGAACAGTATATTCCAATGACTATCCATTGTATGGTTCAAAATCAGCTTTTTCAGCTCCGCATACCGGGCAAACCCAATTGTCGGGCAATGCTTCAAAGGGTGTTCCTGGAGCGACACCGGCTTCGGGGTCACCTTCGGCAGGATCGTAAATGTGGTCGCATACGAGACAAATCCACTTTTGACCTGAGGTCGTTTCCGGCTTTTGTTCTCGTGGCTCCGAAACCTTTTCATCTGACGGTTTGATGTATGTTGGGGCGTTTTTCGGCGATTTGCCATGCCGTGCTTTGCGGTAATAATCGTAGGTGAGCGGTATTTTCTTTTCATCAATAAAATTGCCATCCAGTACTTCACCAATAAAAAGGAGATGTGTTCCCACATCCACGGTTTTTACCACTTTGCAGGAAAACCAGGCGACGCAATCTTCGGTTACAACCGGAATGCCTTCCGGAGTTTCAAAGTGCTGTGTATTTTCGAATTTATCAATATCATTTCCGCTTTTATAGCCGAACCGGCCGATAATTTCTTTGGAGGCATCCTGGTTAAGAACCGATACACTGAAAAATCCGCTTTCAGCAATAACTTTGGCACTCAGGTTGTCTTTGTTGCAGCTGACGGCCAGCTGCGATGGTTCTGCCGTAACCTGAAAAGCCGTATTGGCTACATAGCCGTTTTTCTTCTTTTTGATTTGGGCGCTAATAATGTACAGTCCGTAGGAGAGCGTATAAAAAGTTGTTAAGTTCATAAATAGGTTCCTTTCATTTTTCTAAAATATATGCTGGACAAAGTTAATAAAGAATACGGAATAGGAATTAGCCTCAATCAAAAAATTAAGAAAGAGATGATGTATAAGGTGCGGTGAAATTTTCTAATTTTGCAGCCAATTTTTTAAAGAGTGAGAAAAACGCTGATCCACATGGGGAAGAAATATCAGGAATACAAGCAATTAAGTCTGACGCAAATTGGAGATGAAATAGGGGAGTTTTGGCGCAAAAACCAAATCTTTGAGAAGAGCCTGGAAATCCGCGAAGGCAACACACCATTCGTGTTTTACGAAGGTCCGCCATCGGCCAATGGCAAACCCGGCATCCATCACGTCATGGCGCGTACCATCAAAGATTTGTTCTGCCGTTACCAGACACAAAAAGGTAAATATGTTCAACGCAAAGCCGGCTGGGATACCCACGGCCTTCCGGTGGAAATCAGTGTGGAGACAACGCTCGGTATTACCAAAGAAGATATTGGTAAGAAAATCAGCGTGGAAGATTACAACAAAGCCTGCCGCAAAGAGGTGCTGAAATACAAAGATATGTGGGACAACCTGACCGAAAAAATCGGCTACTGGGTTGACCTCGACCATCCGTACATCACCTTTGATAACAAATACATGGAGTCGGTATGGTATTTGCTGAAACAGCTTTACGAAAAAGGGCTGCTCTACAAAGGCTACTCCATACAACCCTACTCCCCGGCAGCCGGAACCGGCCTGAGTACCCACGAGTTAAATCAGCCCGGATGCTACCGCGATGTGTCGGATACCACCGCCGTGGCACAGTTTATGGTTATCAGAAATGAAAATTCTGAATTTTTGTTTGAAGGCACAGATACTGACGTCTGGTTTATCGCCTGGACGACAACTCCCTGGACACTACCTTCCAACACTGCTCTAGCCGTGGGACGTAAAATTAATTATCTCAAGGTAAAGACGTTCAATCCCTATACGGGAATTCCCGAAGTGGTTATCCTTGCCGAAGACAGGCTGGATGCCTATTTCAATCCCAAAGACAAGGCTCTGGCATTTGAGGATTACAAACCCGGTGACAAACATATTCCGTTTGAAGTACTGGCAAAATACAGTGGCGAAGAGCTTACCGGTATTGCTTACGAGCAGCTGTTTCCGTGGGTTAAACCCATGGGGAAAGCCTTTGAGGTTATTACCGGAGACTTTGTTACCACCGAAGATGGAACCGGCATTGTCCACATTGCGCCCACGTTTGGTGCCGATGACGACCGTGTTGCCAAAGAAGCCGGCATTGCCCCGTTGATTTTGCTGGATAAAAACGGTGAAAAACGCCCTATGGTCGATTTGAAAGGTCGTTTTTTCTCCATTGATAAGCTGGATGAACAATTTGTAAAAGAATATGTTAACGTGGACTTGTATGGCGAATATGCCAACCGCTACGTGAAAAATGCCTACGATGAAACACTAAATGACAAAGAGGGAAGCCTCGATATTGACCTTTCGGTGGCATTGAAAAAAGAGAATAAAGTTTTCCGAATCGAAAAACATGTGCACAACTATCCGCATTGCTGGCGTACGGACAAACCTATTTTGTACTATCCGCTGGATTCGTGGTTTGTGAAAACGACGGCACTGAAAGAGCGGATGATTGCACTCAACAAAACCATAAAATGGAAACCAAAAGCCACGGGTGAAGGTCGTTTTGGCAATTGGCTGGAGAATCTCGTGGACTGGAATCTGTCCCGCTCCCGTTTCTGGGGCGTTCCGTTGCCCATTTGGGTTACCGGAGACCGTACCGAACAGAAATGCCTCGGCTCCGCTGCCGAATTGAAAGCCGAAGTGGAAAAGGCAGTGGCTGCCGGTGTTATGACCGAAAATCCCATGAAAGATTTTGAACCGGGAGACATGCGTGCCGAAAACTACCGTACTTTTGATTTCCATCGTCCTTATGTGGATAAGATTGTTTTGGTCTCCGAAAGCGGCCAAAAAATGTTCCGCGAACCTTCCCTGATTGATGTGTGGTTTGACTCGGGTTCCATGCCCTATGCCCAGATGCACTATCCTTTTGAAAACAAAGAGTCTTTCTCGAAAAATTATCCTGCCGATTTCATTGCCGAGGGCGTTGATCAGACCCGCGGATGGTTCTTCACGCTTCACGCCATTGCCTCCATGCTTTTCGATTCTGTAGCTTATAAAACAGTGGTCTCTAACGGATTGGTTCTGGATAAAAACGGAAATAAAATGTCAAAACGGCTGGGAAATGCCGTGGATCCTTTTGAAACGCTCAAAAAATTTGGTCCCGATGCTACCCGCTGGTACATGATTACCAATGCACAACCCTGGGATAACCTGCGTTTTGACCTTGCCGGGATTGATGAGGTACGCCGGAAATTTTTCGGAACCCTGCACAACACCTATGCTTTCTTTGCTTTGTATGCCAACATTGACGGTTTTACTTACAGCGAAAAAGAAATTCCCGTGGAACGACGGTCGGAGTTGGATCGCTGGATTCTTTCCGAACTGAATTCACTCATCAAAACGGTAGATCAGGCTTATGCCGATTACGAACCGACACGTGCCGGCCGCGCTGTTCAATATTTTGTGAATGAGCATCTCAGCAACTGGTTTGTACGGCTGTCGCGCCGGAGATTCTGGAAAGGCAGTTACTCGGAAGACAAAATCCAGGCTTATCAGACGTTGTACCGCTGTCTCGAAGTAGTTTCGCAGCTTATGGCACCCATTGCCCCCTTTTATGCCGAGCGCTTGTTTAAAGATTTGAATGATGTGAGTGGAAAAATGAAAGCCGTTTCCGTTCATCTCACCGATTTTCCCGTGGTTGATGAGAAACAGATAGACAAACCGCTGGAAGAACGCATGGAACTGGCGCAGAAGATTTCGTCCATGATTCTTTCGTTGCGGAAAAAGACCAACATAAGAGTACGTCAGCCACTGAACAAAGTGATGATTCCTGTTCCGGATGCCTATTTTCAAAAACAGGTTCAGGCCGTTGAAGATTTGATTCTTTCGGAAACAAACATCAAAAAAGTGGAATACCTCACTGGAGATTCGGATGTGCTGGTGAAAAAGATAAAACCCGATTTCAAAAAGCTGGGGCCAAAATACGGAAAGATAATGAAACAGCTGGCCGGCATAATTGCCCGGCTGGAACAGGATGATATCCGTAAACTGGAAAGTGGCGAAAACCTCACTCTAAAGGTAAACGGAAAACCGGTAGAAATTACCCGTGAAGATGTGCAAATTTCTACACAGGACATCCCGGGATGGAGTGTGGCAAGCATGGATAATCTGACCGTGGCGCTCGATATCACCATCACCGATGCATTGCGAAACGAAGGCCTTGCCCGTGAGTTGGTCAACCGCATCCAGAACATGCGCAAAGACATGGGCCTGGAAGTTACCGACCGAATTTCGCTCCAAATTGTAAAAGCGGAACAAACATTTGAGGCTTTTCAATTGTTTAAAGATTATATTTGCACCGAAACTTTAGCAGATGTTGTCCTTACTGATACGCTAAGTAATGGTTTTGAGGAAGTTGAACTGATTGATGGGATTCCGGCTAAAATTAAGATTGAGAGAAAAGCTATAGTTTGAGAAAAATTTTGTATTTTTTGAGAGGTATAAATTGAGAATGACTAACACTAAATAATAAGGCCATGAACGAAGAGAAGAAGACAGAAGAAAAGTTAAGATATTCTACAGAAGAACTGGAGGAGTTCAGACAGATTATCATGGAAAAACTGGAGAAAGCACGTGCCGATCTTCAATTGCTTACTGAAGCTTACACGAACAGCAGTGGAGCAGATACCAACGATACCTCACCTACTTTTAAGGTATTGGAAGAGGGTCAACAGGTAATGTCAAAAGAAGAAAACAGCCGGATGGCTGCCCGCCAGCAACGTTTTATCAATAACCTGGAAAATGCATTGGTTCGCATCGAAAACGGAACCTATGGTATTTGCCGCGAAACGGGAAAACTGATTTCCAAAGAACGTTTGCGTGCTGTTCCGCATGCCACATTGAGTATAGATGCCAAAACGAATCAAAGGAAAAACAACATTAATAAGTAGGTTGTTGGTTTCTCATAAAACAATGTTTTGAAAAAATCTGCTTTGGTTATCATCCTGGTTTTGTTGCTTGACCAGGCGTTAAAGTTTTACATTAAACTTACCCTGCCCCTTGGGGGAAATATTCCGGTTTTTGATCATTGGTTTTATCTTTATTTTACCGAAAATAACGGGATGGCATTTGGTATGCAGCTTGCCGGCAGCTGGGGAAAACTGGCATTGAGTGTTTTCAGAATTGTTGCTATTGCCGGTATTGCTGTTTTGTTGGTTTACCTTATTCGTAGAAAAAGCAGTACAGGGCTGGTTATCAGTATGTCACTTATTTTTGCCGGAGCCGTCGGAAATATGATTGACAGCGCTTTTTACGGACTTATTTTTTCTCAAAGCACTTTTCATTCGGTGGCCACCCTGGTACCTTTCGGACATGGTTATGCTGGTTTCTTACACGGGAAAGTGGTGGATATGCTCTATTTCCCGCTGATTGATATAGCTCGGTCAGGTGCACCTTCCTGGATTCCCGGTTTCCTCTTTGGCCCGGATGGTCATTTGGTTTTTTTCAGGCCTATTTTTAACCTCTCCGATACTGCTATCACCGTTGGTGTTTTCTGGCTTTTGTTGTTTCACAGGAGAAGTCTTAAGTTTTAAAGTAAGTGTTTAAAAGGCGTTCGTATTAAAAAAAACCTTTCATAAAAATACTTTTTAAACGCCCAATAAATAGTATATAATTTATATATTTGCCCAAACAAAAATCCTCTAATCATAGGCGTTTTATGGAGAAAAAAAATATTGGCCGCATTGCACAGATTATCGGTCCTGTTGTTGACGTTGTTTTTGATAACGAAAAAGATCTTCCCAAAATTTATGATGCACTTGTCATTGAGCGTGAAAACGGTGAGAAAGTCGTTTTTGAAGTGCAACAGGCTACCGGGGAAAATACGGTAAGGACCGTGGCCATGGACTCTACCGATGGTCTGCGTCGCGGTATGGAGGTTATCAATACCGGAAAACCGATTAGCATGCCTACCGGTGAGAATATCCGTGGCCGGCTTTTTAACGTGATTGGTGAATCCATTGATGGCCTGAAAAAAGTAGAAAATAAAACTTCTTATCCCATTCATAGAGAGCCTCCTGCATATGAGGAACTCACAACGCATTCGGAAATTCTTTACACGGGAATTAAAGTCATTGACCTTATCGAACCTTATTCCAAAGGAGGAAAAGTCGGCCTGTTTGGTGGTGCCGGTGTGGGTAAAACCGTGATTATCATGGAGCTCATTAACAATATTGCCAAAGCATATGCCGGTTTGTCGGTGTTTGGTGGTGTGGGTGAACGTACCCGTGAGGGAAATGACCTGTTGCGTGAGATGATTGAATCAGGCGTTATCCGTTATGGTGATGCTTTTAAAGAAGATATGGAAAAAGGTGGCTGGGACCTTTCCAAAGTCGATTATGACGAACTGGGAAAATCACAGGCTACATTGGTTTTCGGACAGATGAACGAACCTCCCGGAGCACGTGCCCGTGTGGCCCTTTCGGGACTGACGCTGGCCGAATATTTCCGTGATGGTGATGAAAAATCAGGTGGCCGCGATATCCTGTTCTTTATTGACAATATTTTCCGGTTTACACAGGCTGGTTCCGAAGTTTCTGCTTTGCTGGGACGTATGCCTTCCGCTGTTGGTTACCAACCTACACTCGCCACCGAAATGGGAATTATGCAGGAGCGTATTACCTCTACAAAACGGGGTTCCATTACCTCTGTGCAAGCTGTATATGTCCCGGCTGATGACCTTACCGACCCTGCGCCGGCAACAACTTTTGCCCACCTTGATGCTACCACGGTGCTGAGCCGTAAAATTGCCGAGCTGGGAATTTATCCGGCTGTGGACCCGCTGGATTCCACCTCCCGTATTCTTACGCCCGATATCGTGGGCGATGAGCATTACAATACCGCCCAGCGTGTGAAGAATATTTTGCAGCGTTACAACGAGTTGCAGGATATTATCGCTATTTTGGGTATGGATGAGCTTTCGGAAGAAGATAAGCTGGTGGTAAACCGCGCCCGTCGTGTGCAGCGTTTTCTTTCGCAGCCTTTCTTTGTAGCCGAACAGTTTACCGGCCTGAAAGGAACGCTGGTTTCCATCGAAGATACTATAAAAGGTTTCAACATGATTATGGATGGTGAAGTGGATGAGTATCCCGAAGCTGCTTTCAACCTGGTGGGAACCATTGAGGAAGCTATCGAAAAAGGAAAGAAAATGCTGGCTGAATCCAAATAATTCACTAAAAAACAGCAGAAATGAATCTTGAAATTATAACACCTGACAAAACCATTTTTAAAGGAGAAACCGATTTGGTTCAGCTTCCTGGTATCGATGGTTCTTTTGAAATATTAAACAACCATGCAGCTCTGATTTCTGCTTTGTCAAAAGGAGTTGTCAAAATAATGAAAGGGAAAACTGAAGATTATTTTGAGATTAATGGCGGGGTTATTGAAGTGTTAAACAATAAAGTATTGATTTTGGCAGAGTAGTTTTTCCTGTCAACACAGGTATAAAAAAGCGGAACTTTTTAAAAGCTCCGCTTTTTTTTTATTCAGGAAGAGAATTTCTCTTCCTGAATAAAAAGATATACGCTCAAAAGAGTTTATCAATGGTGACCACCTCCATACACGTGGTGATGTTTATGGGTAGGATGTTTAATGGTAGAGATAAACTTTTCATGCGATCTTCTGATTCCTTTGTGTTCCAGATGTCTGTACATGGCCATTTTTGCCAGGTCTTCAATAAAAATCCACAAAATACAATAGCCCCAGATAAGCGCAACATTAGTCCAGCTGATAGGGGTTATCAACCCCATCGGGTAAACAACGAACAACGTAGCCAGCACTTTGGTTGCCACTGCAGACCATAACAAAACAGGAGCCGGGTAGGGTTTCTTGTAGAATGGTCCTTTTGTTCTGGTTACAAACAGCGTAAGGTGCCCTGCCACTGCAAGTTTGAGGAAAATAAAAGTTTGAATATGCGCCAGGTCAAGATGCAGGTATTCTTTTGCAATTATCAGAATACCAAATGTTTCCACTACTCCTATGAGACCTAATACAGTAGAAATACTCAACACTCTCGTCATATCCCATTTTACCGGATTTTTATTCAGGAATGTATTGTCGTAGGCAATGGTCATAATAGGCACATCGTTGAAAAAGGCGAGCAGGATAATTAACAGGGCCGTAATGGGATAAAAGTTAAAGACCAGCATAGCTGCAACCACGAAAAACATAATACGGATGGTTTCGATAATACGGTACATCGCATAACTGTTCATCCTTTCAAAGATTTTTCTTGCTTCTGCGACAGCATTAATAATAACAGATAGTCCAGGCAGGGTAAGAATAATATCGGCAGCAGCTCTGGCGGCATCCGTTGCCCCGCTTACTGCAATACCAAAATCAGCTTGTTTTAGTGCAGGGGCATCATTTACTCCATCACCGGTCATTCCGGTAATGTGGTTGCCAGCCTGTAGTGCTTTTACAATCCCGTATTTGTGTTCCGGGAATACTTCTGCAAAACCATCAGCCGCTTCAATTTGCTGTTCAATTTTTCGGTTAGGATGCTGAATATCCGAATCTTCTTTAAAAATGGCATCCACGCGTTGGATGTTTTTGCCCAACCCTAACTGACCGGAAATCTGACGGGCTATGGCAACATTGTCGCCGGTAACCATTTTGACAGAAATACCGTTTTCATTGGCTTTGGCAATGGTAGAGGCAGAATCTTCACGTGGCGGATCAAACAGCGTTAAGATGCCAAGAAATTGCCAGTTGCCGTTGGCTTCTTTTTTCGCTACACCCAATGTTTTGTATCCTTTGGCGGCAAAATTTTCAACCTCTTCATTGGCTTTTTCCAGATCTTTGCCCTTTACCTTACAAAGGTCCATGATAACCTGGGTTGCTCCTTTGGTGGTGTTAAATTCTTTACCGTTGGTATCGGTCAATATGGCTTCTGTTCGTTTGCGAACCGGATCGAACGGAATATATTTTTTGAGAGAGTAGGAAGACAATACCTTTTTGTCTTTTAAACCGGATACTACCGTTAAGTCAATAGAATCATGGGTATCTGTTTCCGAAGAAAGGGAAGCATTTAGAATAAGTTCCTGCTCATCTTTTGCAGTAAATAACACAGAATCTCCCAGTGTTAATTTATTTTGTGTTAAAGTACCTGTTTTGTCAGAACATAATATTTCCAATCCTGCGGCTTCTTCTATGGCTTCCAGCCTGGATACAATTACCTTTTTCTTGGACAGCAGCAATGCTCCAACAGCCATAGTTACCGATAAAACGGCAGGCATGGCCACCGGAATAGAGGCAACCGTTAAAATTAATGCAAACTGAATCAGGCTAATGAGATTATCTCCTCTTAACAGCTGCACAATAAATAAGATGGTAACTAAGCCTAAACTGAGAAAGATCAGGTAATCGCCAATATGAATAACGGCTTTTTGAAAATGGGAAGTAGCACCGGCATTAGAGACAAGGCCGGCTGTTTTGCCGAAATAGGTATTGGCTCCGGTGGCGGCAACAACGCCTGTCATTTGTCCTTGTTTAACAATGGTACCGGAATAGCAAATATCGCCCGGTTTTTTATTGACAGGCAAAGATTCGCCGGTCAGTGCTGCCTGATCCACACTTACATAATCGCCGTCAAGCAATTTTAAATCGGCAGGAATAATATCGCCGATTTTTATTCGAACCACATCGCCCGGAACAATTTCACTGGCTTCAATTTCCTCCCATTTTCCATCGCGGAGAATCTTGGCTTTTAAAGCCAGCTGTGCTTTTAAAGCATCTAACGCGTTACTGGCTTTTAGTTCCTGCCAGAACCCGATGCCGGCATTAAACAGCAGCAATGCAAAAATTACATAGAAGTCGGTCCAGTGTTTTACCACAAGTGATAAAATAGCTGCAATTTCAATCATCCAGGGAATGGGACCCCAGAAATAACCCAAAAATTTGAGTATTATACTTTTGTGTTTTTCAGGCAATGCGTTGGGTCCAAACTCTTCCATGCGCTTTTTCGCCTCGTTAGAGGACAGCCCTTTGGCAGAAGTGTCTAGTTTCCGGAATACATCTTCCTTACCTAGTTTCTCTGCGTCTTTTATTGAAACTTGTTCCATTTTTCTTTATTTTGGTTAATATTGGTTTTGTTATATTCGTGTTTTTATCCTAAAATTCTACGTAGTCGTTTATCTTCAATCCTTCTAAGTTCATCCGAAACAAAAGGAAAAACAACGCCTTCCAGTGTGTCCTGTCTGTAATCTCGTGCGTGCGACACAAAGCCGAGTAACGCATCTTTAAACAGGATGCCTGTCGGATCGGGTATTTGATAAAGGAATGTTTTAACGGGTTTTAACAGCTGCTCAATTTTTTCTTTTCTTTTGTCAGAATCTTTGGGAAGCTCTTTATCCAGCATCTCAATATCGTTGATAAAAGATTCTTTAACCTTAATAAAATAATCTTTTAATGATTCATTGGCCTGATTACACAAGATGGAAAGATATATCCTGGCTGACTTTTCTTCTGCGGGTACCAAATGGCCTTCTGCTACCTGACTGGCTACATACAAGGTAATCAAAGCGGGTACCTTGTAGATAATTTTTTGTAATTCTTCATTTTGCTTTTGAATAATTTCAATCATCTTTTATTTCTTTTAATTGTTGAATTTATCTTTATCACTTTTAGCTGCAATTCAAATATATGTAAACTTCATAGCCTTGCTGCCTGTTTAATTAAAAATACCAATAGCTATCTTGTTGTGACAGTTAAGTTAAAACAAAAGTAAAGTTTTTTTTTATCTGTTTTATATAGCGAAATATAAAATATCATAAATATGATAGGGCATTCAGGTTAGATAAACAGAATACCGCATAGAAAAATTATTAAAACAGTTCCATACTTTTCTTTGTGGGGACTAATTAAAAAGATAACATTATCTTTACAGGACTAAAAGAATAAATCATGAACTACGACAGCATTATTATCGGAGCCGGGCTGGGTGGATTGACTGCTGCAGCCAAACTGGCAAAAACCGGACAAAAGGTATTGGTTCTTGAGCAACACGATCTTCCCGGAGGATGTGCTACTACTTTTCAACGTAAAAAATTTACTATGGAAGTTGGTCTTCACGAAATGGATGGTTTTGGCGAAAATAGTTTTAAAAAGAAAATATTTGATGAGTTGGAAGTTTTCGATAATGTTGAATTTGTGAGACTTCCTGAGTTTTACCGTACAGTCTGGAAGGATATCGACTTTGTATTTCCCGAAAATTTCGAAGAGGCGAAAGCCAGGCTGAAAGATATGTTTCCCGAAGAGGCTGTTGCTATTGAGAAATATTTTCGTTTTATTTTGGGATTGGGATTAGAGATCGAAAACCTTCCCCGCACAAAAATGCAAAAACGCATAAAAAAGTCACTGTTTCCACTCTTTTATCCAAAACTGGTACGCAGCACGCTTAATACAGCTGGTGGTTTTATGGATAAACTTTTTCATGATGAGCGGCTGAAAATGATTTTGTTGAGCAATTCTTCGTATTACCATGATAATCCTTACGATTTGTCTCTTTTTTATTTTGCTGCCGGGCAAAACGGTTATTATTCCAATGGAGGATACTTTATTAAGGGGGGATCACAAAAGCTTTCCAATTATCTGATGAATTATATTCGTCAGCAGGGAGGGGAAGTGCTTTTACGCAAAGAGGTTGTTTCGATTATTACGGAAAATGGCCGGGCTGTCGGGGTAAACTATCGTGAAGGTAAGACCATGAATTCGGCTGAGATACAAGCCTATGCCGGACAGGTTATTGCAAATGCTGCCATTCCGCTTGTTGCAAAAAAGCTGCTACATGGCGATGCGGGTATTCGCTTGCAGCAACAAACAGCCCAAATGAGGACAGGTCCTTCTGTTTTAACGGTTTATCTCGGATTTAAAAAGCCTCCTAAGGCAATTGGGAACAGGATTTACTCCACTTTTGTTATTGATGACAGCATCAGTAGTGCAAAAGACATTCTTTCAAATGCGCATGCAGGTTTCGATAAACGTTCTTTTGTTTTTGTAGATTATGGTATGATCGATTCCGGGCTGGCTCCCGAAGGGAAAGCTACAGGGGTTATTTGTACCATGGATTACGCATCGGACTGGAAAGATCTTGATAAAAAAACATATCGCTTAAAGAAAGCTGAAGTCGCTGAAAATCTCATTTCCCGGCTTGAAAAGATTCTTCCTGGCATAAAAAAAATTATTGAATACCAGGAAGTTGGTACACCGTTAACCATCGAACGTTATACATTTAACCCCGATGGAACGCCCTATGGCTATGCACAAAATCTTCATCAGTCTGCCCGCAAGCGGTTATCCAACAAAAGTATTGTTCCGGGGCTTTATTTTGCTTCTGCCTGGAGTTCTCCAGGGGGTGGTTTTACGGGTGCAATTCTTGCCGGCTATACCTGTGCTCTTAAGGTGCTGGAGGATACACGGGAAAAAGAATGATTTTTATCCAACCATTACCGACGTTTCTGCATAACGGTATTTGGTGGAAATGACCCGTGTACTCAGTGCCATGGCTAAAGTAAGTGTACCAATCCTGCCCACAAACATGGAGAAAATAATAATGGCTTTCCCGGCTGCCGTTAAGGATGCTGTTATTCCCATGGAAAGCCCCACTGTGCCAAAAGCTGAGAATTCTTCAAAAAGTAATTTAAGCAGACTCACGCCAGGTTCTGTAATGGACAGGAAAAAGGTTGAGATAAAGATCATGGAAATGGAAAACAAAGCAATGGAATAGGCTTTGTCAATGGTAGTGAATGGCAGTGTTCTTTTAAAAAAGATAACGTTTTTTTCACCTTTAATAGTGGCGATAGCGGATTTTATAATGACGGCAAACGTGGTTACTTTAATTCCTCCTCCCGTTGACCCTGGGCCGGCACCCACAAACATCAGAAAAATGAAAAATATTAATACCGGTGTGGCCAGATGACCTATATTTACTGTATTAAAACCCGCTGTTCTGGTGGTAACAGATTGAAATATAGAAGTTACTGCCATCTGATACCAAGGTTCGCCCGACATACTGTTTCTTTCAAGAAAATAAAAAACAAGTGCCCCGACAGTAATGAGCGTTAGTGACATGTATAAAGTTATTTTTGTCCCGGTATTCAGTCTTCGCCAGGGTGTTTTTATCCTTTGGCGGATGCTTTTTATACTAAAGGTATCCCGCATAGCCACAAATCCGAATCCTCCAAAAAAGATAAGGAATATAATAACTATCTGAAGTCCATACAGATTACGGATTCCGTTTTGAGCAAGGTTGTTTGAAAAAGTGGAAAATCCTGCATTGTTAAATGCCGAAATAGCATGAAAGACAGAATTAAATAACTGAGATTTCCAATTGGCAAAATGAACATCGCCCCATGAAAAATAGAGTAAAGCAGTTCCAATGATTTCCATTAATAAACTAAACTCAATAATACTGCGTAAAACGCTTTTTGAATCGGAAAGCCGGTCGGTACTCAGGAACTCTTTCATCATGGACTGGTACTTGATACTTCCTGATGTTTTTGAGAAGGTGGCAAAAAAAGTTGCAAATGAAATAATATTGATTCCGCCAAGTTGTATCAGAAGCATGATGATGAGCTTTCCTTTTAATGTGAAAAAAGTGGCGGTGTCCACCACGATGAGTCCGGTAACACAACTGGCACTGGTGGCTGTAAATAACGAGTTGATAAAATCAAAGTGATGGCCCACGGTCATCTCCGGTAGCATGAGCAATCCGGTTCCCACACTGATAAGTAATACGAACGAAAGAATGAGTAATGTGGCCGGTTTTAGGTTTAAAGCCGTAATTTTAGATCCAGATTTTCCAAGTTCAATGCCAACTATGGCAACAAAATAAAGCTGGAGCAGCAATAACGAATGGTTATTGATAAGGTCGTCAAATAAATCCCTAAAGATAAGCTTGTTAAATAATGTGGGGAAGATAATATAGAGAATAAAAAAAAGTAAAACCCCTCCTTCAAACCGGTGTTGTTTTATAAATTTCAGAGGATGAAAGTCATAAAAAACGAAAATGACATAACGAACAGAAAAGAAAATAAGGCTCAGCTCCATTATGCCTTCAATTAACCGATCGGAATGGGCATTTTTAGGAAATCCATAATAATAGATACCTGCACCGATTACCGAAGAAAGAACCAAAAAGCTAAGCACATGAAATGCTTTTTCAACAAACCCTTTGCTGTTGAAAATCCGGAGATTAATTTTTTCTCTTATTTTAAAAAGCCTGGAAGGCATACCGGCTAATCGTTTATGTCAATAAATTTCTGAATATCACGGGAACTGCCAAAAACAACAAGAAAATCATTTTCATCGATAATGGTGTTGTGGCGGGGAACCCCTTTGATATGTTGTTTTACAACCAACTTGTTTCCCTCTTTTTCTTTCACTTCATTTTTAATAGTGACAAGGTTGATGTTGTAAGATTCGCGTAGCTGAATAGACTGAAGTGTTTGTCCAATAACAGATTTGGGTGCCTTTAATTCGGTAATTACGTAGCCATCGGGCAGATCCAGGAAATTAACAATACTTGGATTCAGCAGTCGTTCTGCAACCACGGCACCTACTGCATGCTCCGGTGAGAATATTTCTTTTAATCCCAGCTTTTCCAGGATTAACCGGTTTACCTTGCCTTTTGCCCTTACAATTATCCTTTTGATATCCAGTTCGATAAGGTTAACTGCTGTGAGCAGCAGTTCTTCAAAATCTTCACCAATGGCAATAACTACGGCATCATAATTTTGGATATTTTGCGAAAGCAGTGCTTTTTTATCTGTCGAATCCAAAGCAACGGCATAAGCCACTTCGTTGGCAATATAATCCACTTTTTCCTGATTCTTGTCAATGGCCAGCACTTCAGCACCTTTCTCAGAGAGTGTACGCGCGATAGCTTCACCGAATTGGCCTATTCCAATGACAACAAACTGACTATTAGACATCATTTGGTTTTATTTTATGAGGCAAATGTAAAGAAAATAAAGTGTTCCTGACAGGTACTTTTTCAGTATCAGGTTATTTCCAGTAAATCATGTGCATTTACAAACAAAATATCACCCACGCCATCGTAACCTTCAAAATGTTTTTGTCCTTTTTGCTTAAGCTGGTCGTTATAAAATCCGACAACAGTTAATGCTGCTTCAGAAGAATATTGTGCCACGAGCGTTCTGAAATTTACATCCGGATCCTGTTCAATTACAGTGATGTTGTTTCTTGAAACAGGGAGCCTTCCTTCCTGAACAAATTGAGCAATGTTTACGCGGGTTTCTTCTATTTTGTTACGGGGAGAAAGTGTGAACAGGCTTATGGTAGCCTTTTTCCAGGCCGGATGCCCCAGAATAACGTAGCTCAGCAGAATCATCAGCCGCTCATTATCTCTGTTTAAGTCACGAATCCAGATATGAATACCATTATCGTATTTGATATTTCGCATGGAACTACCGAGAATACAAATATCAAAGTCACCAGCCTGAACCATGCGCAGGTTTTCAATAATATGAGGAAGTTGGTCCGGCTCATGTTTGTCATACTCAAATATGATAATGTTGTTCTCAACACCTGATATTCCGGGTGTTTGAATTATCTGGGCAATGGCAGAAGTATAGGATGGAGAGATAATGGCACTGACTATCATGTTTCCTTCTGTTTTATTTGCCTTTGTAAGCAGGCGGTCCATAACTTTTTTTGCCTCGAGGTGTGTTTCGCGTGAATAATATCCCTGAATATAATGCATATAAGTGCCAAAGCCATGGGAATAGGATATCCAGTTAAGTAAATCAAAAATTTTATCCCGTTCAAAAGTGTCAGACGAAATACAAATAGCGGAAGGGCGCCAGGTTCTTTCTTTCAACGTGCCGCTTTGTAAAAAAACGGTTAGCTTACGACTAATCTGAAACATAACACCATGAAAAATGTTTTCGAGTCCTTTCCTGTCCTGATGAATATGTTTCATCCAAAAATAGAGCAGAAAAATGGTGACCACTGATATAAAAGCATACAGCGGATTCATTAAGAACATTAATGTGGTGGCAAAAATAAACCCTGCGAGAGAAAAATACCATTTTGACTGAAAAGTAGGCCGGTAGGAGGGGTCCGAACCAAAATGGTTCAGAAAAGAAATCAGGTTCATGGAGGCATAAGTAATCATGAAAAACATGGAAATTATTTTTGCAACAGCATCAACACTTCCAAGAACAACAAATACCAATGCCAGCAAAAGGGTAAAAAAGGTGGCGCTTTGTGGTTCGTTGGTTTTTCCTTTTCCTTTGGCCAGCAATGTGTTCATTTTTTCTGATGGAAAAGATTGGTCTGCAGCAATAGCCTGTAATGTTCGCGGGGCAACCAGAAAAGAGCCAATGGCACTGGAAATTGTTGCCGCGGCAAGTCCGAGGGGAATAATTATCCAGCCAAACAGTGCAATCTTGCTCATAATCAAAGGCTGTGTCATAAGATCCTGTGGCGTGGCTGAGGCATTTAGCTTGATAACTACAAAGACATAAATAATCATTCCTGAAAGGGTTGCCCACAATGTTCCACGCGGGATAGATTTTTGCGGACTTTTCAAGTCGCCTGACAATCCCACGCCCGCATCCATTCCGGTAAAAGCCGGAAATATAATAGCAAGTATGATAAACAACTGATTCGTATTACGTAGCGGTTCAGCAATTTCCTGTGTAGTAGTAACATCGGCAACCGGATGGCCAAGAAAAAAAGCTGTTAATGCCAGCAGCAGGATTGTGACCACCACATACAACATTTTTATTCCAAGGTTAGCTCCTTTTCTCCAAATAAGAATACCCAGAATAATTAAAGCCGGGATGCTAATCGCCTGACTGGGAATGATTAGATTATATTGCTCTTGTATATAGTGAAGCAACGGTGTAAAGGCTTCAGTAAAAGCGATAATATAAAAAGCAACACTAATAGCTTGCGACAGATAAAGCGAGATACCAATGGTGGCGCCAATATTTAATCCGAATGAGCGGGAAATCATGTAATACTCGCCGCCTCCTTCCACTTTTTGGTTTGTTGCAATTTCTGAAATAGCCATGGAGGTGGGAAGCGTTACCATGTGCCCTATGACAATAATGATAAGTACACCCGCTAATCCAACAGTGCCTACTGCTACGCCGAAACGTAAAAACAATATGGCACCCAGAATTGTTGATATTGCCGTAAAATAAACAGGGGCTGTTCCCATCGTTCTTTCTGTAAACGGGGAAGTGGTTTTTTTCATAGTCATCAATTCTTATCCTTGATAATCATTTACTTTTTACCTGGCACTGGTTATTGTTCTTCTTTAAGCCGTTGTAGTTCGCGTATTTTCTTTTTTTCAGCGGCATTTTCTGCCAAAAGTATTTTTAATACATCTTCCTTATATTCCTGCTTGTACGTATTATAAATCTTTTCCAGTGGTAAATCATCAAAAATGCCGCGATCTTTCAAATACTCCATATGAGGCTTGCCATGACGGTCATAAAAATGGAAAGTGGCATCGTTTTCACCATCGAACTCTATGGGGATAATCCCATGTCGTTTACAAAGAACTAAATCAAATGCCGGAGTAGCTTTTATCCATTTCCCATTCAGATAAAGCAGGCTGTAACCATGCCAATAATAAATATTGGTTCTCAGGACTTTGGTTACCTCCTCCGGACTTTGATGGTTGCGTACATCGGTAAAACCCAGTTTTGCGGGGATTCCTGCAGCCCGGCAAACCGCCGAAAGGAGAACTGCTTTTCCCACACACCAGGAGGAACCTTTTTGGAGGGTTGTACTCGCCCGCATCCCCTCGATGGTTAAATCGATATGATACGGATTATAACGAATGCCGTTTCTTACGGCATAAAAAAGTTTTATGGCTTTTTCGCGGGGATGTGTGATTCCCTTTATAGTTTCCTGTGTGAAAGCTTTTACTTCCGGATGGTCAAAATCCAGAAATGGAGTGGGCTGTAAAAAATTGTCCATGTGATGATTTTTGCTTCCAAAGATAAACTTTTTAGAATATTTTGAATACTGTGTGTACCCGGAGAAAGGGAAACCAAAAAGGCTGCTCCCGGAGGAACAGCCTTTTTGATAAAATATTGAGAAATTTATTTCCAATAATAGAGTGCAGTATCACCCAGTTCCTGTTCGATTTCCATCAAGCGGTTGTACTTGACCAGACGTTCGCTGCGGCTGGCAGAACCTGTTTTCAGGTGGCCACCATCCATGGCTACGGCAAAGTCGGCCAGGAATGCATCGGAAGTTTCTCCCGAACGGTGCGAGATGAAATAACGCCAACCAGCATCGCGGCACATACGTACAGCTTCGATAGTTTCACTTACCGTACCTATCTGGTTCAGCTTGATTAACGCGGAGTTAGCTGTTCCTTCTTTGATACCACGTGTGATGTATTCCGTATTCGTAACAAAAATATCATCGCCAACCACTTCAATTTTATCGCCAAGACGGGCTGTAAAGTCTTTGAACCCTTTCCAGTCGTTTTCTCCCAACGGGTCTTCCCATAACACGATAGGATATTTTGAAATCCACTCTTCTGACATTTTTATCAGACCATTGCTGTCCATTTTACCAGCTCCCGACCATTTGAGGTCATAGTGATCTTTGTTATCAGTGCAGAATGAGCTTGCTGCATTGTCAATGGCAATGGCAATATCTTTTCCGGGTTTGTAACCGGCTTTTTCTATGGCCTGTATGATGGTTTCAATCACATCTTCGTTGCTGTCGAGATTGGGGGCAAAACCACCTTCATCGCCCACACCTGTGGAGAGACCGCGTGCTTTCAGAATACCTTTTAATGTATGGAAAGTTTCGGCTACATAACGCAGGCCTTCACGGAAATTAGGTGCACCAAGTGGTACGGCCATGAATTCCTGAATGTCCACACTGTTGTCGGCATGGGCTCCGCCGTTGAGGATATTCATACAGGGAACAGGGATACGACGTGCACCGGCACCACCGAGATACTGGTACAAAGGGAGACGGGCAGAGTTGGCAGCAGCACGGGCCACAGCCATAGAAACGCCCAAAATAGCATTGGCACCAAGTTTCGATTTGTTTTTAGTGCCATCCATTTCAATCATTTTGCGGTCGATAATAGATTGCTCATGTGCATGCATTCCCAACAGGGCAGGGGCAAGCACTTTGTTCACATTTTCAACGGCTTTCAGAACGCCTTTTCCACCATAGCGTTTTTTGTCGCCATCACGTAATTCGACGGCTTCATTCTCACCGGTACTAGCTCCTGAAGGAACCGATGCAACAGCTTGTGTTCCATCACTGAGTTCCACATATACCCTGACGGTCGGGTTTCCTCTCGAATCGAGAATTTCCATGGCACGTATGCCACTTATTTTGTTGTTTAACATTTTAACCTCCTTATTTTGATAGATTTAAATTTCATTTTTCTGCTTGCAAAATTCATCATTTTTCAGCTAAGAAACAAATAAAATGAAGAGCTTCTTATTTTATTCCTGTTTCATAAACAGACATTACCTGAGGTATACCGTTTATAACGTTTGCGGATATAATTACATCGCGTTTTCATAGTATTTCCAAAGAGACACTTCGTTTTGCCCCTAATTTTTAAATATACAACATAGCGTTATTTTTCAGAAAAAGTTATCAAACTGTTTGTTACAGATATATTTTGCATTAAAATTGTCATGGCAATAGTTTTTATCTTATCTTTGTACTTCATTATAAACCCCCTTAAATCATAAAACTATGAAAATGAAAATGCTATTTGCCACTATCCTTTTATCCGGACTTATGTTAAATACAGGATGTCAAAAAGTTAAATCTTTACTGGATGTAAAGTTTAATGCTAATTATACTGTCAATCTCAACATGACAGTGCCCCCTGCTTCGGGTTCTGTGAAAAATGCATTGAGTGCTTTTTCAGGAAGCGCATCCATTGACCCGACTTCCAATTCGGAAGTTTCCAAATATTTGCATCTGATTAAATCATGGACTGTTAATAGTATCACCGGAACATTTAATAATGTTACCAAAGAGGCTGTTCTGCAAAACGGAACCCTTACTTTCTCTAACGATGCAGGCACTGCTACCTGGACATTTACTAATGTGCAGATTAAAAATGGCGGAACTGTCACCATTGATAATAAGAATGGACAGCTGGATAAACTGAGTACGATATTGAGCTCTAAAAAGCCTTTTACGGTTAAGCTTGCAGGAACAACAAATAAGGATGGTTTTTCTTTTACCCTTTCGCTTGAAATAAATTCAACCGTTATAGCCAATCCGCTGGGTGCTAAATAATTCAGGCTGTTCAGATTCAAACAAAAAAGCCGGAATTCCGGCTTTTTTTGTAATGTTTATTTGCCTGCCGTTAAATTAACGTGCCCGGGAATAGACAAATGACCCTGGACAATCTTCCAGCCATCTTTCCGCTTTTCTAAAACTCCGGTAAACCGCAACCCCTCAAAACTCCGTGCTTTTCCTTTGTACACAAAATTATAGTTGAGGATTTCGGCGAACCAGGCGGTTTTCTGGTCTGGACCGATTTTGATATACTGGCTTGTCGGTGAAATGTAGGTCTCGCTGATAGCCGCAAATTGTCCCTCAATAGCTTTTTTGATGTTATTCCATCCCATGAGCTTTTCTTCTGAATTTGTACCAAACAAGATGATATCGCTGTCTGGTGCCCATATTTGTTCTATCATGGAGAGATCCTGATTTTCATTAGCAATGACATACTTTTCCAGCACATTGGCAACAGCTTTTTTGCTGTTCTGGTGATTTACCTTTTGCGTTTTTGGGGCATTGCAGGCTGAGGCAATCAGCAGAAACCCAATGAATATTACGGCAACTTTTTTCATGATGAATAGATTTAGTGAATGTTTTTTGGTGTGAATTTACAAAATATTTTATAACGAAGAAAAACCTGCCGGCTGAAAATTTAGAAGAAAAACGTAGCTTGTTGATAACCAGAGGATAAAGTATATTGGAAGCGCCTTGCCTAAAATAATTTTAAAAACCTTATATTATTTCAGCTTTTCTTCGTAAAATTGCACGCAAGATAAAAAACGAATACCCTTGGATGTTATGATAAGGAAGATAGCTGTAAATCAAATAATTACTATTTTTTTATTTTTTTCTTTTCTCATTCTTGTGCCATTAAATTCAATGGCGGCAAAAGAGACACCCCCTTCAGAGAAAGGAGCAAAGGCCGCGGAACAAGGACTTGATATTGGGGGTATGATTATGGAGCATGTTACAGATGCCTACGAATGGCATTTTTTTACTGTTGGCGAGCATAATATTTCTCTTTATCTACCTGTAATTCTTTATGATCAGGGACATTGGATTGTTTTTTCTTCTTCCCGGTTAAAACATGGCCACGCCTCATATAAAGGTTATTATTTGTGTGAGCATGGTTCGGATATAGGAAAACTAGTTCGTAAAAATGCCAGTGGAAAGGAAGTTTTACCCCAATTGGATATTTCAATTACTAAAACGGTACTTGCTATTTTCATCAATGCATTTTTAGTAATTTTAATTTTTATCTCCATTGCCAGATCGTATCGTAAGAGAGAAGGGAAAGCGCCTAAAGGTATGCAGTCGTTGTTGGAGCCTCTTATTATTTTCATTCGCGATGATGTAGCTAAAGATTCTATAGGTGAAGAAAAATACGAGCGCTATTTACCTTATTTAATGTCACTTTTCTTTTTTATTTTGTTCAGTAACCTTTTTGGCATTGTCCCTATTTTTCCGGGAGGTTCCAACGTTACAGGCAATATTGCTGTTACCGGAGTGATGGCATTTTTCACCTTTGTTATTACCACGGTAAGCGGGAATAAACATTACTGGAAAGATATTTTTAATACTCCCGGTGTTCCGTGGTGGTTAAAATATCCGGTTCCGCTTATGCCGTTTGTTGAGCTTATGGGTATTTTCACCAAGCCATTTGTCCTGATGGTACGGCTTTTTGCCAATATGTTGTCCGGCCATATTGTTCTTGCCGGATTTATCAGTTTGATATTTATTTTTGGAACATTTGGTGTGGGCATGGGATATGGTGTTTCTGTCTTTTCCATAGCTTTCGCCATCTTTTTGGACTTACTGGAAGTGCTTGTTGCTTTCATTCAGGCCTACGTGTTTGTGTTACTTTCTGCTTTGTATTTTGGAATGGCAACGGAGGTGCCCGAACATCATTAATTTAAAAACTATTTATTCATCACTAATTCTATAATTATGCATTTGTTAACTATTTTAATGGACGCTGTAGCAAACCTCGCTCCCTTTGCAAAAATGGGTGCAGGTATCGGTGCAGGTATTGCTGCTATCGGTGCAGGTATTGGTATTGGCCAAATTGGTCAGGGTGCAATGGAAGCCATAGCACGTCAGCCTGAGGCTGTGGGTGATATCCGTTCCAACATGCTTGTTGCTGCCGCACTGGTCGAGGGAGTTTCCTTTGGCGCTATCGTAGTCTGTTTGCTGATTCTGTTTATCTAATCAGTTTTCAGGAAACGTAAATTTTTCAGCATCCCGGCGGTAGGCCGGGATGCTTAAATCAGAAATCAAATAAAAAAGATAAATTATGCAATTAATTAATCCCGGAATAGGTCTTATTTTTTGGATGACCCTGGCGTTTCTTATTGTTTTATTTATTCTTGGAAAGTTTGCCTGGCCGGCTATCCTGAAAGGATTGAAAGAACGTGAGCAAAGTATCCAGGAAGCGCTTGATGCCGCTAAAGAGGCACAGGAACAAATGAAACGGCTTAAAATGGACAATGATAAATTGCTCAAGGACGCCATGGAAGAACGCGATGCCATCCTCGCGGAAGCCCGTAAAATGAAAGAAAAAATTATTGGTGATGCAAAAGGAAAAGCAACCGATGAAGCTTCTGTTATCGTAGAGAGTGCAAAAGAAAAGATTAACAGTGAAAAACTGGCTGCTTTGCGTGAAATAAAATCTACTGTTGCCGCCTACTCCATAGAAATTGCTGAAAAAATTCTCAGAGAAGAATTGAAAGACAAGGCAAAACAGAAAAAATACATTGAGAAGCTTTTGAAAGAAACCAGTTTAAACTAACAGTCCGTTATTATGAGAGTGAATTTGCTGGCAAAAAGATATGCACAGGCCCTTTTCGACCTTTCGCTTGAAAATAAGCTGGAAGAAAAAGTTGCCGGAGATATGCGCCTGGTTGGCAGCGTACTTGCAGAAAACAGGGAACTCAGACGGGTAATGTCTAATCCTGTATTGGTTGGTCCCAAAAAAGTTAAAATTCTCAATTCAATTTTTGAGAAAAAATTAACAGAACTGAGCCTCCGTTTCTTTAACCTGATTATTCGCAAGGGTCGCGAAACCTATTTAGAAAGTATTTGTCAGGCATTTGAAGATATTTATCAGGATTTTAAAAATGTAGTGGGTGCCCGGCTCATTACTGCTACTGGTTCTGATGAGAAAATAAGAAAGAATGTTGTGGAAAAACTCAGCGCCATTACAGATAAAGATATCGTGCTTGAAGATATAACAGATAAGGATATTATCGGGGGATTTGTGGCTCTCCTTGGCGATTACCAGTACGATGCCAGCGTGGCCACACAGCTTAGAAGGCTGAAGAAAAATTATGCTGAAAAATTGAAATAATTAACCAGGATTTTTAATTAGAAACAAAGATAAAACAAAAATTATGGCAGACATCAAACCGGCTGAAGTATCAGCCATACTGCGACAGGAACTGGCAGGCTTTGAATCGGAAGCCACACTCGAAGAAATAGGAACCGTCCTTATGATTGGTGACGGAATTGCCCGTGTTTACGGCCTTTCCAATGCAGAACAGGGTGAGTTGGTCGAATTTGAAAAAAACGGCCTCATGGGGCTGGTTCAAAACCTTGAGGAAGACAATGTGGGGATTGTGTTGCTTGGCGATGCCGAAGATGTTAACGAAGGTGATAAAGTTAAACGTACCGGAAGAATTGTCTCCATAAATGTGGGCGAAGGCCTCCTTGGCCGTGTTATCAATACCCTCGGTGAACCCATCGATGGAAAAGGGGCTGTTGAAGGTGATGTTTTTGAAATGCCTCTCGAACGTAAAGCACCGGGTGTAATTTACCGACAGCCGGTAAACGAACCATTACAAACCGGAATAAAAGCCATCGATGCCATGATTCCCATTGGCCGTGGCCAGCGTGAGCTGATTATTGGCGACCGCCAGACAGGAAAAACCGCTATTGCCATCGATACCATTATCAACCAAAAAGAATTTTACGAAAAAGGGGAACCTGTTTATTGTATCTATGTGGCTTCCGGACAAAAGGGCTCCACTGTTGCACAGATTCAGAAAACATTGGAAGAACATGGTGCCATGGCTTACACGGTCATTGTCTCTTCCACCGCGTCCGACCCGGCAGCTATGCAGTTTTATGCTCCTTTTGCAGGTGCCGCTATTGGCGAATTTTTCCGCGATACGGGCCGTCCGGCTTTAATTGTTTATGATGATCTCTCCAAACAGGCGGTGGCTTACCGCGAAGTTTCCCTGCTGTTGCGCCGTCCTCCGGGCCGTGAAGCTTATCCGGGCGATGTGTTTTATCTTCACTCCCGCTTACTGGAGCGTGCCGCCAAAATCATCAACTCTGATGAGATTGCAAAAAAAATGAACAACATCCCCGAAAGTATCAAACACATGGTAAAAGGAGGCGGCTCTCTTACCGCTTTGCCTATCATTGAAACGCAGGCCGGTGATGTCTCCGCTTATATTCCGACTAATGTGATTTCCATTACGGATGGTCAGATTTTCCTTGAAACTACTTTGTTTAATGCCGGTATCCGTCCGGCTATCAACGTGGGGATTTCCGTTTCGCGTGTGGGTGGTGCGGCACAGATAAAATCCATGAAAAAAGTGGCCGGAACATTGAAACTTGACCAGGCTCAGTTTCGTGAGTTGGAGGCCTTTTCCAAATTTGGCTCTGACCTTGATGCAGCTACACTCAATGTGTTGGAAAAAGGTCGCCGGAATGTGGAAATTCTGAAACAACCACAGTATTCTCCCATGAAAGTGGAAAACCAGATTGCCATTCTTTTCTGTGGTACCAACAACCTTTTACTTGATGTTCCTACAGGAAAAATTCGTGACTTTCAGGAAAACTACCTGAGTATCATGGATGCTAAACATCAGGATGTGTTGGGGGAACTGAAACAAGGTAAGCTGACTGAAAAAAGTGTTGAAACCATGAAAAAAGTAGCTGCTGAGATTTCTGGCCGTTACAAAAAGTAATCTTAACCTGACGAAGTATTATGGCTAACTTAAAAGAAGTCCGGATCAGAATAGCTTCTGTGCAATCTACCATGCAGATTACCAGTGCCATGAAAATGGTGGCGGCTGCCAAACTGCGAAAAGCACAGAATGCAGTGACTACTATGCGTCCTTATGCAGCTAAATTACAAGAGATTATGCAGGATTTAAGTGCCAGCCTGGAAGATTCAAATGAAAATGTCTTTTCCACTGCCCGTGGATCTGAAAAAATACTTTTGATTGTGGTTACCTCCAACCGCGGATTGTGTGGCGCCTTCAATATGAATGTTGTAAAAGAAGCCATCAAACAAGCAGAGGAGCAATTTGCATCTCAACTAAAAAATGGGCATGTTGACTTTTATTGTGTGGGTAAGAAGGGCGCTGATGCCCTGAAATCCAAAGGTTATACTGTAAAAATGATTGAAAGTGACGTTTTCAACAATCTTAATTTTGAAAATGTGGCGCCGCTTGCCGAAAGTCTGATGCAACAATTTGCTGAAGGTGACTATGACAAAATCTTGCTGTTCTATAACCAGTTTAAAAATGCAGCCGTGCAAATCCTGCAATCTGAACAGTTTTTGCCTATTATGCACACTGCTCCTGACAAAGAAGTAAAAAAAGAACACAAACATGTGGATTACATCTTTGAGCCCGGCAAAAAGGAAATTGTCACCGCATTGATTCCTAAAACACTAAAAATACAGATTTATAAAGCACTGCTCGACAGTTTTGCCGCTGAGCATGGCGCCCGTATGACGGCTATGCATCAGGCCACCGATAATGCCACAGAGCTGTTGAAGAATCTGAAGCTGACATACAACAAAGCACGCCAGGCTGCCATCACCAACGAAATTCTGGAGATTGTCAGCGGTGCTGAAGCGTTGAAAGGCTAAGAGATTCTGAAAAGAACAATAAAGAGCTTGTCCCCCAGGTGTTAAACCAAACAGTTTAACATTAAAGGCCTTATTGTGCGAAAACCAAGACGGGATGCATCTAAACTGAAGAAGCAATTTCTCTGTATCTCGGCCTTTTGCATTTTTCACAGAACGGCACTATATTTGCTGAAAATCAGGTATCAGAAAGAAACCCCCTCTTCTATGAAAAAACTATGGATAAGTTTGCTGAGCATAAGTATGCTTTTACTGTTGCTGGTATCGTGGCAGGCAGACGTAAAACCGGATAATTATTCTCGCCTCTGGAAAAAAGTCAGGCAATACTCTCAAAAAGACCTTCCCAAATCAGCTTTGAAAACCGTGGCGTTAATCTACGCCAAAGCCAAAGCCGATGGCAATGAAAGTCAGGTTATAAAAAGCCTGATTTATCGCATCAGCTTGCAAAGTACCTATCAGGAGAATTTTCGGTTGAAAAGTATTTATCTTTTTGAGAAAGAATGGCAAACAGCGCCTCCGGTGGAAAAGCAGTTGCTCAGTTCCCTTCTTGGTCAATTATATCAGGGCTATTTTGACAGCCATCTTGAAAAAATACTAAGTCTGAAGACGTCGGCTGTTGCCGGCGATACTTCTTTGTTAACATGCAATGCGCGGCAATGGAATTTAAAAATACAAAGAGCCTACCTTGCTTCTGTTTCTCCTGCCGGGGTACTCGGCAAAGTCCATATGTCCGATTTTTCTGCGGTCTTGCAAAACGACAGCAGTGCTTATGCATTATGGCCTTCTCTTTATGATCTGCTGGCCAACCGTGCCATTAACTATTTTTCGTCAAACGATGCGCGGAGATGGCTTCCTGCAAACAAGCTTTTGCTAGATACCAGTTTGTTTGCTCCTGCCAGCAGTTTTATAAAAATGAATTTCAATGGTGATGATACCTCAAAAACGGACAATGTGCTCATACTGTTTCAGCATTTGCTGCGGTTGCATAAAAACCAAAATCATCAGCCTGCTTTCGTGGATGTCGATTTAAAACGGCTGGACTTTGTAAAGTCTCAACTACCGGATAATTTTACCAATAATCTGGCTTTTTCTCATGCCTTGGAAAAGCTTTTGCAACAATTTAAAAACAAGCCGGTTTCTGTTCGTGTTGCCAGTCGGCTGGCGCAGGCTTATCTTGCACTTGACCCATACAGTAAGAATAAAGTAAACTACCTGATAAAAGCAGAAAAAACGTGTAAAAATGCATTGGCTTTATTCCCGGAAACACCTTTTTCCAACAATTGTAAAAACATTATTTCATCGATTAACCAACCTGTTTTCGGAATGAAAATACAAGAGGCATTGTTGCCGGACAAACCGTTTTTGGCCTTTATAAATGTCAAAAACAGTCCGGAACTTTGGTTTAAAGTGGTGAAGGTTCCGACCGGGGTAAAAGTTAGTAATGTCGGGAGGAATATCCGCACCGAAATGCAAAAATACCTGCGACAATCTGCGGTTAAAAAATGGAAGCAGGTCTTTCCTTTTACGCCGGACCACCGGAATCATACGGCAGAAATAGCCATGCCCAATCTCTCCACAGGTTCGTATGTGGTATTTGTCTCAGATAATGCGCAGTTTACCAATAAAAGTACGGTGCTCTATCAGCAGATTCAGGTTACACATCTTGCCCTGCTTTCGCAGAAGAACAATAGCGCACAGGCTTTGGACATTTATCTGTTGGACAGGTCGTCGGGAATGGCCGTGCCCGGGGCTGCTGTCAAAGTTTTTGCTCGTTCGTACAACTACCGTTTGCGGCAGCAAAGGCTTATTCCGCTTGGTACGTTTTCTTCTAATGAAGAGGGTTTCCTTCAGGTTCCAATGAAAAACGATAATCATTATAATGGATTTATCCTTGAAGCTGTTAAGGAAGGAGATACAACAAACGTAAATACTTTTGCACACTTTTACGGGACACTTTTCCAAAAAAAGCCATATCTGCGAACTTATTTCTTCACCGACCGGGCCATATACCGACCGGGACAAACCGTTTATTTTAAGGCGGTTGAATTGGCATTAAAGGGCAATAATGCACAGGTTAAAGCCGGGGCAAAGTTGGATGTTCAGCTGATGAGTGCACAGTATAAAAAGCTGAATGAGTTGCATCTTGTAACCGATGCTTCGGGCTCTGTGAGTGGTTCGTTTGTTTTGCCTGATGAAGCACTTAATGGCAGGTTTCTGCTGAAAACGAATACGGGCACGAAAGGCATCCTTATGGAGAATTACAAACGCCCCGCGTTTTATGTGCGTTTTAACCCGCCTGTCAAAGCTTTTGCCTTGAATGAAAATGTAACGCTTACAGGAAAAGTGGCGTATTATTTTGGAGGTAAGCCAGACAGCATTCCTGTAAAATATACGGTTAGAAGAGAGAGCTATTTTCCATTTCCATACTATGGAAGCTGGTATCCGGGACAATCTCAGGATACAAAAATTGCCGGCGGAACAATTCATACCAACCGTACGGGACAATTTCAGATTTCTTTTAAAGCATTAGCTGACAAAAGTATTCCGGGTGATGCAAATCCTGTTTATCGCTTTGTTGTTCACGTGGAAGCCACCGATGCCAGCGGTGAATCACACGTGGCTACAAAAGAAATTCGATTGTCGAAACTTGCGGTTCTCTTGTCCTTTCGCATGCCTGAAAATGTTGTGCGTGAACAAGTGGAAAGAGTGGAAATGGAGACAAAAAATTTATCCGGAGAAAATGTCCCGGCAACGGTTCAGGTGAAATTATATAAACTAACAACTCCCGATCAATACCTGCTTCCCCGTTTGTGGCCAACGCCGGATACGGTGCTGATAAACAGAGCCGTTTTTCATAAAAATTTTCCCCATCATCCTCTGCCAAAAGAAAATGACAAAAACCTGTGGGCGAAAACTTTGTTTGCAACCATTGACATGGAAATAAATGGTAACACAACAATTTTTTCCAAAAGGCTGCAATTACTAAAACCTGGTGAATATTTGGCGATTGCTACCGTTAAAGGTGAGCCTGCCGCCCCGGTGAAGAAATTTTTTACTGTTTCTTCAGAACGTTCTAAAAGACTTCCGGTGAAAACCATTTTCTGGCATATTCTCTCAAGGGAAAAGGCAGAACCGGGTGATGTTTTACAACTCAGTACGGGATCTGCCAGATCTGGGATGCACATGCTTTACGAAGTGCTCAACGGCAGGCGGGTAGTACAGCGGCAATGGATTACTACTGGAAAGAAACTCACAAAGATTAATATTCCTGTTGAAAAGGCTTTCCGTGGCAACTTCTTTATCCGGCTAAGCTCTATTCGAGACAACCGGTTTTTCTCGTGGACCAAAGCGGTACAGGTTCCTTTTTCCAATAAAAAGCTGCAAGTCGGACTTAAAACAAACCGCAATTACCTCAAACCCGGTGAAAAAGAACAGTGGACTGTTAATGTTAATTCCCTTTCGGGAAAGCCGCAACGTGCTTTTTTATTGGTTGGCATGTACGATGCTTCCCTGGATGTGTACGCGGCAAATCACTGGAAAATGTTTCCTTATCATACCAAAACAATAGGGCCTTCCTGGCGAAGTTATTTGTTTAACGCGGGTTATAACCGTACTTTGTTTTTTCCGAAAAGAAAGCAGTTTCCGGTAACCAGACTCTCCTATCCTCGTGTCAACTGGTTTGGATACCCTGTATTTTCACATAGAGAACAGCTCTTTTATGCTGTGGGCAGTTCTTTAAAAATACAGATGGCCCCGCAGAACGATGTTGCTTTGTCTGTGAAACCTTCTCCAAACAAAGAAAAACAGGCAACCGCATTATCTTCACCCTTGCCTCCCGAAAAGAAAAACCGGCCACAACCGCTACGGACCAATTTTAATGCCACTGCCTTTTTCTATCCCAATCTTGTTGTGGACAGCACCGGAAGTGTACAGTTCAGTTTTACAACTCCCGATGCTTTGACTCAGTGGAAATTTATGGCACTGGCTTATACTAAAGATGTGAAGACAGGCAGTTTTGAGCAAAAATTTACAGCTCGTAAGGCACTCATGGTTATTCCGAATTTACCCCGTTTTGTACGCCAGGGTGACCGGTTGGTTTTTACGGCACGCCTTTCCAATTTGTCGGATAAAACACTTCCTGTAAAGGTGAATATTGAATTCTTCAATCCTGAAAACGGAAAAAAACTGAATCTCTTTTTAACCCGGAAAACAGTTGAACGCCATGTTACAATGCAGGCAGGGAAGAATGCTTTGGTTTCCTGGCTGATTCATATTCCGGGTAATATTAGCTTTCTTGGCTATCGTATAAAGGCTGTTTCCGGTGAAAATTCGGATGGCGAGCAGCGAATGATTCCGGTATTGAGCAACCGCCAGCTGATTACCGAAAGTATGCCCATGTTTGTTAACGGAAAGCATCAAAATACATTTGTTTTTACCCATTTTCTGAAAGACACTTCCGCCAGCCGAAGAAATTTCCGTTATACGCTCACATTTACCTCGCATCCGGCCTGGTATGCCGTACAGGCGTTGCCTTATTTGAGTAAACCGCAGTATGAAAGTGCGGAAAACATATTTTACCGGTTTTATGCACATACCCTTGCAGGAAAATTATTGAAATCTTTTCCGCGTATTCGACAGGTTTTTACACAGTGGAAGCAGCAGGCTCCGGATGCTTTTTTGTCGGCATTGCAAAAAGATAAAGATTTGAAAAATATCGTGTTACAGGCAACTCCGTGGACTCTGGAAGCACAAAATGAAACAGAACAAAAACGAAGGATCGCCCTGTTTTTTGATTTGAACCAAATGCAGCAGAAACAGCAATCTGCCTTGGCACGGTTACAGGCGGCACAGCTTCCTTCCGGGGCCTGGCCATGGTTTCCGGATATGCCTGCCGATTTCTTTACAACGCAGAATATTTTATCCGGATTTGCAGATCTTGTTCAAATGAAAGCCCTGGATCTGAAACAACAGCCTGCTTTGAAGTTGATGTTGAAAAAAGGATTTCGCTATCTTGATAACCAAATGGTACAGAATTTCATCCGGTTGAAAAAACTATACCCAAAATCTCTATATCAAAATCATTTAACTTCGGCACAAATCCGGTATTGTTATTTGCGTTCGGAGTTTTTGGTTAGTATTCCTCTTGGTAAAGATGCGCAAAAGGCTTTTGATTATTTTAGCGTACAAATCAGAAATTACTGGCCAAAACTGAACAACAACCTGCAGGCTCTTTCAGCCATACTTCTGAACCGGATGGGATGGGGTAACCAGGCGGAAGCTGTTATCAGGGCATTGAATGAGAAGTCGCTGTTGAACAAGCAAAACGGAATGTATTGGCGAAACAACAGCCGATATTCCAATCAGTCAGCGGTTTCCACTGAAGTGAATATAATGAAAGCATTTGTGGAAGTGATGAATGATACGCGTTCGGCCGATAAAATGAAAACCTGGTTGATTATGCAGAAACAGGCTAACCACTGGCCGGGAACCAAAGCCACAGCCGATGCCGTTTATGCCCTGCTTATGAATGGCAGTCCGTTGTTGTCAGAAACCAAACCTGTTGAGATAAGACTGGGAAATAGTAAAAGATTGCCGGTATCAGATTTGCGAGGTGAAGCAGGAAGTGAATATATTAAAAAGGTATGGATGCCGGATGAAATAACCCCCACATTGGGAAAAATAACCGTTATAAATCCCAACAAAGGATTGGCATACGGGGCTGCTTACTGGCAATATTTTGAAAATCTCAACAAGGTAAGCCGCCAATCGGCAAATGTCTCTGTTAAAAAAACGCTTTTTAAAGAAGTAATTACACCGTCTGGAAACCGGTGGTCTGCTGTTACTAAAGCCCAATCTTTGCAAATTGGCGACCGTGTTATGGTCCGTCTGGTTATTCATGCCAACCGTGCAGTTGACTTCGTCCATGTTCAGGACATGCGGGCAGCCACTTTTGAGCCTGAAACATTACTTTCATCTTACCAAAGAAAAGGAGGCCTGAGCTATTACGAAGAAATAAAAGATGCGTCGACAAATTTCTTTATCCGTCATTTGCCCAAGGGAACTTTTATACTGGAGTATCCTTTGTTGGTAACCCAGAGAGGTATTTTTTCCAACGGAATTGCCCGGATTCAGAGTTTATACTTACCTTCGTTTGCCGCTCATTCATCGGGAGGTAAAATAAAAGTACGGTAAAGAGCGTTATTTTATTGGAAAAAGGAACTGTATCGCTGATTTTAATGATATCTTGATTTTATATGTACATGTATTTGGGCATGAAGCAAACCAAATGCCTTTATTATTGAGAATCGATAAAAAAGCGGGTCAACAAATTAAAAATGTGTATTTTCAGAATACTTTCATATATTTTGTATTAGTTTTGCAAAAAATAATTTTTTATCATGGAAAATCAAAATCAAGCATTGAAAAGTAACAAAAAGAGGCCATCATCAGGAATGGTGGTATTAATTGTCATCCTTGCTGCTGTCATCGTAGGGTTGGCTATCTGGGGTATTGGTACGCTGGATAAAGTTCACAAGGAAAAGCTCGAGAAAGCGGCACAACGTACGGAGTTTACGGCACAGCTGGATTCGCTTATGACTGTTCATAACAAAATTAAGGCCGAATATGGTCAGTTGTCTGATTCTCTTTCTATCAAAGACAGTGTTATTCAGGCAAACGCTTCTGAAATTAAGAAGTTAATGAACACACGTTGGCAGTATTACCAGATTAAAAAGAAACTTAGAAGCCTGCAGAAAATTGCCCAGGGTTATGTGCTTCAGATGGATTCTTTGTACAATGAAAATCATGCTTTGACAAAAGAAAATCATCAGATAAAAGAAGTTCTCCAGCAGGAAAAGCAAAAAAATGCCCAATTGATAACAGAGAAAAAAGCCCTGAGTGGAAAAGTAAAACAGGCCAGTGTTTTACATACTTATAACTTTAAAGTTCAGGCTGTTCATGTTACCGGCATGGGACGTGAAAGAAAAACAGATAAAGTAAGAAGAGTTAGCCGGATCAAAGTTTGTTTTTCCATTGCTCAAAACAGTATTTCCAAAGCTGGTGTGCGTACCCTTTACGTGCGGATTGCCAGACCCGACAAAAAAATTCTTGTCGTAAGCAACAGCGAAAGATATTCGTTTATGTACAATGGGAAAAGACTCCAATATTCTGCTAAAAAAGATGTTAATTATCAAAATGAGTCTGTTGATGTTTGTATGGAATGGTCGCGTCGTTCTACACAGAAATTAAAACCTGGAATTTATAACGTGGATGTTTTTGAAGGACAACATTCAATAGGACATGCCTCTCTGAAATTGCGTTAATAAAATAAAAGTTTGACAGAATAAAAAAGCCTGCTAATAAAGCAGGCTTTTTTTGTAATTGTATATTAACCAAAGTAATATTGGTTTCTAAATTTTATTCACCAAGAGTTGCCACCATAATGGCTTTAATGGTGTGCAACCGGTTTTCGGCTTCATCAAAAACAACCGAATGTTCCGATTCAAAAACTTCATCGGTAACTTCCATGGCTTCCAGTCCGTATTTTTCATAAATTTCTTTCCCGATGACCGTTTCCGTGTTATGAAAGGAAGGAAGGCAGTGCAGGAATTTTACTTTCGGGTTACCTGTTTTTTTAATCATGGTCATATTCACCTGATAGGGAAGTAATAATTTGATACGTTCTTCCCATACTTCATCCGGCTCGCCCATGGATACCCATACATCGGTATAAAGAAAGTCAACGCCTTTAACACCATCATCCAGATTTTCGGTAAGGGTAATGTTAGCTCCCGTTTCTTTGGCAATGTTGCGACAGGTTTCTACCAGTTTTTCTTCAGGCCAGTAGGCTTTGGGGGCTACGGCACGGAAGTCCATGCCCATCATGGCAGCACCGACCATCAGCGAATTGCCCATGTTGTTGCGGGCATCACCACAGTAAGCAAATGCTACTTTGTGAAGGGGTTTGTCCACGTGCTCCATCATGGTGAGGAAATCGGCCATAACCTGTGTGGGGTGAAATTCGGTGGTCAGGCCGTTCCAAACCGGAACGTTGGCATATTTTCCCAACTCTTCCACAATTTCCTGGCCAAATCCCCGGTATTCTATACCATCATACATACGTCCCAGTACACGGGCAGTATCTTTCATGGTTTCTTTTTTGCCCATTTGCGAACCAGTGGGGCCAAGGTACGTAATGTGTGCGCCCTGGTCGTAAGCCGCTGTTTGAAAAGCACACCGGGTACGGGTAGAAGCTTTTTCAAAAATCAAAGCAATATTTTTTCCTTTGAGCTTTTGTTGTTCGGTACCGGCATACTTTGCCTTTTTCAGGTCGGCAGCCAGGTCCAGCATAAATTTCATCTCTTTGGGAGAAAAATCCAGCAACTTTAAAAAGTTCCGGTTTTTAATGTTAAACGCCATAATATTTTGTTTTAAAGTGTTTTGTAAAATCATTACCGGCTCAGAAAGCCACCACAAAAATACGGAAAAATTAGCGGCCAAAGGAAAATGGCCTGGCTAACTTTATGTGCTGACAGGAAGACTTGGATTTTTTTTATACATTGTTTAGACTTGGTTTTTTTTTATTTTTGACAAAGATTTTTTAAACTGAAATATTTTGTTTCGATGAAGAAATTTATCTTTCTCTTTTTTTGTGTGCCAATGCTCTTTGGAGGAGTTTCTGCACAAAACCGGCCCACGGCTAACACTAAGATTTATTATAACTTTGATAAAAAGCCCTCTTTTCCGGGAGGAAATCAGGCCCGGCTTACTTTTTTTGCCCGGCATATCCGTTATCCTCAGGATGCTTTGAATAATAACATTTCAGGAAAAGTTTATGCCAGTTTTATTGTAGAGCCCGATAGTTCGATAACGCACATAAAGATTTTAAAAAGCCTGGGATATGGTTGTGATGCAGAACTAAAAAGGCTTATTTTGCTGATGCCTAAATGGAATCCCGGCATTGTGGGAGGGAAGCCGGTAAGGTCATACGTTACACAGGTAGTGTCTTTTCAAATGAAAAACCCTTCAACTCAGAAGGGAAAAATTTACACGAAGGTTGACAGCCTTCCGGTATTAGCGGTGGGCAAAGCGGGTATTGAACATTTTCTTATCAGCCACCTTTGGTATCCCAAGCGAACCGTAAAACGTCAGGTAACTGACACGGTGTTTGTAAGCTTTGTGGTGGAGCCTGACAGTAGTATTAAGCAACTGGAATTGATTCCGCCAAAAGCTAAAAAAAATGCTTACGATTATGAGGCTTTAAGGGTTGTTTCATTGTTGCCGGTGTTACGTCCTGCCATGTTGCATGGAAAACCTGTTCCGGTAAAATTATATGTTCCGGTTGTCTTTGATCATAAAAATGTGGACATGAAAGGCGGCCATTATAAAACAGAGGAATATAATTTTATGGAATACAAGTATTTTGTCCCCAAAGGTCATTTACCTGTATTTTATGTTCCCGGAAAAGACATCACCGGACGGATTTATACTTATGAAACATTGGATAAGAAGCCACAGTTTCCAGGAGGCTTATCAGAGTTAATGCGTTATCTCATGGAGCATATAAAATATCCTGCAGCAGCCAGGGACAAAGGTTGTTCCGGTACAGTGGTTCTCCATTTTGTGGTGGAAGCGGATGGATCTATCTCAAATGTTAAAGTGTTAATGGGGGTTTGTCCCTCATTGAATACTGAGGCTGTAAAAGTTGTTTCCGGTATGCCCAAATGGATTCCCGGACGCTTAAAAGGGAAACCTGTCAGGGTATTGTTTAATCTTCCGGTAAGATTTAGCATGAGATAGCCTTTTTATCCCTGGCTTTTCTATTGTCTCAAACAGGTACTTTTTGCCTGTTTTGCATCGACTGTAAACTGTTTTTAAAGATATCATGGAGCCGGTTTCCTTCAAATTCAGCCTGCAGTGATTGAAAAACCTCTTTTACGGATTGTATTTTGGTTGCTTTAAAAGCATTGCTTCCGGCAAAAACAAACCCGTTTTTTAATTTTCCTTTGGCCGCGTTGATGAGTGCCAGCGAAATGCAGTAAGGCGCCTTTTTATAATCACAGGTTTTCAGGCATTGCCACGGGCAGCTGACAGGATGTTTTTTCCCGGAAGAAACATCTTTTAAAAACTGGTTGTTGATTGCCCTTCCCGGTAAGCCGACAGGACTGTCAATCAGGACAATATCCTCCGGTTTGCTGTTGACGTAAGCCTCTTTGAATTCGCGGGAAGCATCACATTCATAAGTGGGTACTAACCGGGTAGCGATCTGTACGCCTTGTGCCCCCAGCTTCATTATCCTGAAAATATCAGCGCCGGAATATATTCCTCCGGCTGCAATGACAGGGATATTTCTTCCGAATTTTTCTTCAAAAGGTTTTAAGGCTTCAATGACAGCAGGAATAGTGGTTTCCAGTGAATAAACCTGGTTTTCAATTTGTGTTTTTTTATATCCCAGATGTCCGCCGGCTTTGGGGCCTTCCACCACCACCGCATCGGGGATTACATTATAATGACTTTCCCAGTACCTGAAAATTAATCCCGCAGCTTTGGCGGAAGAAACTATGGGCAAAAACTTGGTTTTGTTCTTTTCTCTTTTGTCTTTAATAAGAATATCCGGCATGCGCAGAGGAAGCCCGGCACCTGAAATAATTAAATCGGCTTTTTCTTCCACGGCAACTTTCATGTGGTCCTCATAATCGGTAAGGGCCACCATAATGTTCACCCCGATAATTCCTTTTGTTTTTTCCCTGGCTTTCCGTATTTCGTTGCGCAGGGCAAGTTTGTTGGCACTTCTGAAATCTTTGGCAAAATCGGGAATCAGCATACCTATTGCGGCAGATGAGATTATTCCTATTCCTCCTTCGTTGGCTACAGCCGAAGCCAGTCCTGATAATGAAATAGCGACGCCCATTCCCCCTTGTATGATGGGAAGTCTTGCTTCAAGGTCACCTATTTTTAATGAATTCATAAAATAAATATTTTTGTTCTCCGGCAAATTTAAAGACATAAATGCTGGCAAATTTATTTTAGGGATTGGGCAAAACAGAATAGGGACAAACGGGCAGTTTAGGGACGAACGGACAAAATACAGGGACGAAACGACAAGGCCTTTTAGGAGAAAAGGGAAAAAGGATCACGATTTGTAGAATAATTCTTTAAATGCAGGGATATATTTTCGGGAAACAGACACCTTGTGCTGATCTTCGCCAACATAAAGTACGTATCCCTGAGAGTTCCCCTCCAAGTGTCTTATTTGATGGATGTTGACCAAAAAAGCACGATGACATTTGAAAATATACGGGTAAATGCTGCTGGCTTCTTCTGCGCACTTCAATGTACATCTCACCATTTGAGAGTGGATTCCTTTTCTGTCCTGCCAGAAAACTTCGATATAATTATTGGCAGAACGGATATATAAAAGTTCATCTGCTTCCACGGATAAATCATCTTTATCATAATCTGACCGAAGATGAATTATCTTTGGCAAAGGATTGGCTTTTTCATTTAAATGCCGGTTCAGCTCCAGAGCAGATTGTAAATGAAGCCTTAACAAACGGTTCCTGTTATATGGAATCAGGATGCTAACCGGGATGGCACTCAAAATCAGCACTTTTACTAAAATATAAAAACTAAAGCTAAAATGTCCGATAATTTTGAAATAGATAAAATATCCGGTGGCAATGGTGAAAATAATCCAGATATTCCATAAAATTTCTTTCAGGACAGTCCATTTTCTAAACAAATGCATGTTGGACAGAAACGCCGGTATCAACAACAGATTAATACTTAATCCAAGAAATATAACCACAATAAGCCCGCCAATCAGGAAAAACTTTTCCTGTGAATCGAGCATATTTATGTCGAATGGCCGGAAAATAAAAAAGAGGACAAACAGAATCAGGCTAATCGCAAAAATTATCCGGGTATTCTGTTTAAAATCATCGTTAAATGGATAAGACTCTTTTAATATTTCAGACCATTTTGCCATAATTTCTCAATTTCGTATTGAAAGCAAACCAAAGGTATAATTTTTTAACCCGGATTTTTAGATTAAAATATGTGTTTCCTGTTCCGGTGACAAAATTACAACATTAAAGTCCACAATGTATGTACCTGATGACAGGGCGGATTATTTTTCCTGCAGGATGAAAACCTTTTCTCAGCTTACCAGAGATTTCTTAGGAATATTATACCTTTGCCTGTGTTTTGAAATTGAAAAATAATCTTCAAATTTTTTAAAATATGAAAATAAAAAGCTTTATTCTGGTAATCCTTTCCGTGGCGCTTTTCTCATGTACCAATGTTGAACAAAAAAAACCGGTCTATAAACCAGCAGATAATGCTTTGGTTATGGCTACATTGTACAATTATTATGCTGCCGAATATCAGGCATTGTGTTATCAGGCATACAATGTTGCCAAAGAGCGTGTAACACAAATCAGAAAAGAATTTCCCAAAAAGAAAAATATGGCTGTTGTGGTAGACATTGACGAAACTGTTCTGAATAACAGTCCTTACCAGGCACTCACCATAGAAAAAGACAGTCATTTCCCCAAATGCTGGGATGCATGGTGCCAACAGGCAGCTGCCAAACCTGTTCCCGGTGCTGTTTCTTTTTTGAAATATGCTGATTCACTGGGGTTCCAGGTTTTTTATGTTACCAACCGCAGCGTGAAACTGAAAGCTGCTACCATGAAAAACCTTCGTAAATTTGGCTTTCCGCAAGTTGACAATGCACACATGTATTTAAAAACTACTACCGGAAACAAAGAACCACGCAGGCAAGCTATCTCTAAAAAATACGATATTGTATTACTTGCCGGTGACAACCTGGGCGATTTGTACGAAGCTACCGGAAAATATCCCCAACGCAACCAAAAAGTAAAAGCTTTGCGGAATGATTTTGGTGTAAAATATATTGTATTACCTAATCCCATGTATGGAACATGGCCTGCCGGATTGGGACTTTACCACAAAGACGCTCCCGTAGATTCGTTGTTGAAAGTTATGACAAAAAGTTTCGGCAAAGCCTGCCGGTAAGTTTGTATTGCTATTGACTAACCACTAAGGAATACCAGAGATATTCACCAAGGTTTCACCAAGGTTTTTTTGCCAACGAATTACACGAATTGCACGAATTTTTGTTTTTGTCCCGCCTGCGGCCCGGCAAAAATCCTTTACTCACGCTCATTCGGGTTCCTGTCTGCCTTTGGCTGATGCAACCCGAATGTAAAAGGCCCGGGATTTCCAATCCGGTTTTTTAGTCGTTTAGCCCTGAGGCAATGAACGCAGGCCTTTGTGGGCAGCCATTGCCGTGAGGGTCTGCATAATTGGAAACGGAAAACCACCAAATCCCACCAAGGTTTTTTCCCCAACGAATTACACGAATTTTTGTTTTCCCCAGCCTGCGGCTGGGCAAAAACCCATTTTCAGCCTTCTTTTCTCCGGTGTGTTCCCATAGTTTTTCTTTTTGCCGGAGGCGAAAA
>WFNG01000262.1 GCA_015488735.1 Bacteroidales bacterium
ACCGCTAATGGTAATAGAATCGTTTAAATCAACAATCTTGGGTTTTGCTGCGGGAGAGGTTATCTGGACGCTCATCTTACCGGCTTTGTAAACATCATAAAAAATGTCGCTGCCACCGGTACCCCTTCCGGTTGTATTGCCATCTGCCGAGCGAAAGACAAAAGCCATTTTCAGGATTTTTTCTCCGGCAGGAACTCCGTAGTAAGCTCTGATGGAAGGTGCTATTTTCAGCTGCCAGAGGTTGTTACCGACATTGGTCATTTTACAGGCGGGAATATTTACATCCCAGTTGGCTTTCACATATTTCCAGTCGGAAGGAGAAGTACTTTTATTGGTAATTACACCGGTGTGGGCATACACGTCTCCTGTAAAGCCTTTGAGGCCGGCATTGCCCTGGGCGGCATTAAAAGTAATGGTAACGGAATCGGAAGCGGTAGGAAGGGCGGGTTTGGCAGTAATCACCTGGGCATAAATCTCTATTGTACCCAAAAGTAGGAGTAAGAGGATAGATGTAATTTTTTTTATCATGGATATAAAGTTTGGATGTGCATCGATAACAACAAAGATATTAATTAATGAAACACTAAAATGTCAAATAACGGAAAGAAGTCTTTTGTGACACTTGTAAAAAATGTGGGAAAGTTGACTTTACGCGTTGCAATCGTTTGAGAGCCGGATAGAATGATAGATGAGATAGGAAAATTGAGCCGGTTTATACTTATTCACAAGAAGTAAGATTTACATTGATTTTTGACCATGAAGAAGATGTGGAAAACATGATTTAAACGTTTGCAGAGCATCGTAAGTTCAATTAGTAAGTGCAACTTCTATGAGTAGGTTAACGCTGAGGAAGCAATCTGCAAAAAAGTTATTCTAAAATAATTTTGTTACGGTGAGAAGCTGGAAAATTTCCGGAAGATTCCCGTGATATGTACCATACGTTTAACAGATAGGTGATATAAATAAAAGCAAGAAGGGCCGAAAAAATCGGCCCTTCTTTATGAATATAAAAGTCAGGGCACTGCCCTGACTTTTATTAAAAGATATATCTGACTTAATTCTTTGTTATGGTACAATGTGGTGTGCCACCCAAATACAATTTAATGGTATAATTACCGGCCGTCGTAATCGAAATGTTTGCACCACCATTGGTCAGGTTATTAATATCACCGCCCAGGTTAATACCCCAATCACTATTTGCTCTGAACTTGAATTGAGCTGCTGTTAAATCAACAGTAACAGTCATACATTGATCTGTAGCATCCCATGTCATAAAAGTATCCGAACCCCATCCACCGGGTGTAGCATCACCGATAATTGCCCAGTGATTGGCACTGTAGGTGTAGGTATTAGGTTGGCTCAGATTTAAAATGACGTAATAGTCACCTTCCGTAGTAACAGGAATGTTTGCACCACCTGCCTGCAAGGTGTCGTCAGCGTTGTTGCTTCCATAGTTGTATGTCCAATCATTGTTAGCACGAAATTTAAAGGAACCCGAAACCATGTGAACGCCACCTCCCCAGGTTTGTGTTGTATCATTATATACCAAAGGAGTATCAGTATTCCATCCACCGGGTGTGGCATCGCCAATAACGCCCCAGTCAGTAGCAACGGCAGTATAGGTCATAGCAGCTGCATCTACATTAATTTTATAATATCCCTTGGGTGAAGTGATATTTGAGCCATTCGCAACCAATGTTGAACCATCTGTACTACCATAACTTACAGTCCAGGATGGGCCATCTGTAAATTTCCACTGATTGGAGGCATTTGCCATATAAACATAACCTTCCAAATTGTCTGAATTAGTTACAGTGCTTTTAACCACCGGGCAATTGCCTGGTGACCAATTGGCATATCCGCTACCAGGATAACTGGCTTCTACATAATCTCCAGGTACGTACCATGTGCGGGTATTTGCCAATGTTGTGAACGAAATGTCAGCCCCATAGGCTATACCGGCACTGTTTATGGCATACGCACGTACGTGGTATGTTGTGTTCATGGCCAATCCGGATATGGTATCAGTATAAGTTGTATCTGCTGCACCAACAATTTTGTTATCGCTAACAGTTGGATTGGCATTTAAACTCCAAACAATACCTCGCTCAGAAATTGTACCACCACCATTGTAAGTTAAGGTACCTCCGGAAACTGCCGATGTTTTGGTAACACTTGTAACGGCTGCTGTTGTTACCTGTGGTAAATCAACAGGTGTTTTAAACGAAACCTCAGGGCCATAACCGGTACCGGCACTGTTGGAAGCGTAAGCCCGCACATAATACGTTGTGTTACCTTTCAAGTTAGTGAGTGAACTTACAAATGCACCTGTTCCTTTTCCATTCGTAGTTTTCGTATCAGAAATGGTTGGATTATGATTCGTACCATAGCAAACACCGCGAACGGTAACTGCAGCACCGCCATTATTGGTTACGTTACCGCCACCACTGGCTGAATTGCCGGTAATAGAGGAAATGGTATCAGTTGCAACCGTTGGAACAACCGGAAGGGTAGTGAAAGAATACTCTTTACCATAAATTGCGCCATTTGTTGTAATAGCAAAGGCACGAACATAGTATTTTGTTGCATAATGCAACCCCGAGAGTACAACTTTATATGTTGCTTTTGAGTTGTCTCCGGTATAGAGTACTTTATTATTATTAACAGTTGGATTGGTTGCTGTGTCGTAGCAGGCACCTTTTTCAGTGAAGCCATTTCCCTGAGCTATGACAAAGCCTATCACAGTAGCAGAATCTGAGGAAACACTTAATACCTGCGAGGTAGAAAGTTTAGGCGCTAATCTTACTTCTGAGTTCTTTTTTGTACAGGAGACGGAAAATACCGATACTGCAAAAAGGACGGCTAAAATATTATAGATTGTTTTTCTTTTCATGATTTTCTATGTTTAATGTTCTTCAACACAGGATTAATTATTTTTGACAATAGTACAGCTACCTGTTTGACCATCACTATTTATAGTCAATGTAATGGTATAATTGCCAGCAGCAGCAATGGGGATATTGGCTCCACCTTGTGTAAGATTGTCAGGTGTACCACCGAGATTCCATGCCCAGCCGTCATTCAGGCGGAATTTAATTTCGCCTTTAACTAAGTCAATAGTAATAGACCATGTACCGGTTTTGGTATTATAATCCATTTTTGAATCAGGTGAATTCCAACCATTAGGCGTAGCAGAACCAACCAAACCAATCATATAAGGATCCATGGAATAGGTTAAAGCTTTAATGTTAGCATTGAATTTGTACCAACCGGCATCACCCGTTGCTACAATTCCGTTTCCGCCATTGGCAACAAGCTTTCCGCCACTGGCACCATAGGTTGTATCGTTATCCGGATCGTGCAATTTGAATGGTTTAGCAGGATCAATTTTCACATAGCCAAAGTAAGAACCATTTCCCAGTGCAGAAACAATTTTCTGTGTCATTCCGGAACCAATAAGGTCAAGGCGGGGCAAACCGTAGATGGTTACATTTTCAGTCTTGGTTTTGGATGAATACGCAAACAGTTTTGAACCTGTTCCCGGTGCACCTGTGCCTGCATCAACCACAAGAACCGCTCTAATGCGAAAGTCAATTGAAGAAACAGTGTCTTGTGGGAATTTTTTAAGAAGAATACCATTCAGATCACTTACTGTTATCTTCATGGCTTTATCAGAGTTGCTATGCAAAATACTGATAGGATTGGCAAATTTATTGCCTGAGGGGCAAGCTTCCAGATAATAGATGGCTGAAGCCTGAAATCCCGGATTAACGGCAGCACCTTTGAAAGTTAAAGTGTCTGTTCCATTAGCCCTTTGCAATGTCAGATTAGGCATTGTTGTTATTTCTGGAGCTATTGGGGAGGTTTTCATTTTAACCAATTCCTGCTTTTGGCAGGAGGAAAAAAGACCTGCCATCAATAGCATTAATATCAAATAATTTATTTTTATTTTCATGATTATATTTTTTTAAGTATTAATACCCGGGATTTTGATGAATATTGGGATTGGAGGATACCTCATCACCAGGAATCGGGAACAGGTTTCTATAGCTGTCCGTTGAAATACCATTCGCAGCTCCACCTTTCCAAACCCAATTGTAAGTACCATTGGTAAACTGTCCGAAACGAATCAGGTCGGTACGTCTGTGGCCTTCATAATAGAATTCACGTCCAAGTTCATTCAGGAAAAATTGATCATTAAGTTGTGCAGTGGTAATATCACCTGAAGGGCCGCCAAATGCACGTTCACGAATCACATTAATGTCTTTTACAGCCCCTGCAAGGTCTCCGGTACGATACTCGGCTTCTGCTCTCATCATATAGGCATCAGCTAATCTGAAAACCGGGTAATTGGTGCAGGCATAAGCTGAATTGTAATCAGCAGGTAAAGTTCCGTCATGATTTCTGGCAGTGAATTTATAGACACCAATACCATAATCTCCGCTTGAAGAAGGACTCGGAATATCGGCGCTTTTTTTAACCCTCAGGAAAACACGTGAATCCTTACATTTTTTAAAGAAAGGATCGTTAGCATAATCAACATTTCCGCCGTTATAGGCATAAACAGAAGCTGTATCCATCATCACATTCAGGAAATTTTTTCTGGCCCGGTTTCCGTTCCAGTTGGTGTTTGTCGTCAATCCGACATATGTTTTAGCCGGGAGATAGGTAGCATCACAACTTGATTCCATAATGAAAGTTGTGCCAACATAACCATTGGTATGCATACCATCCTGTGACCAGGCAAAAATCATTTCGGGATCGGTTGGGTAGTTATTGTCAGCACTAAAGTTCTGACGATAATCTTTTGCCAGGGCGTACGCCCCGCTGTTTATGACTTTACTTGCATAATAAGCGCAGCTGTCCCATTGGGCAGTTCCTGTATAAACTTTAGCGTTCTGATAAACTTTGGCCAGTAACATCCAGTCGGCACCCTGGTCAGCTCTTGGGAAAGAGAATCCGGGAGTACCAAGGTCAGGTTCAATGGCTTTCAATTCAGAAACAATATACTTGAAAAGTTTCTTACGGGCTATTTTTACATCCGGATCAAGTTGTTTTGGAAAAAATTTCCCCACCTGATCTTTTTCTGTGGTGAATGGCGGGTTACCAAACAAATCCATATCCCAGTAATAAGCCAATGCCCGGAGAAAACGAGCCTCAGCCCTGTATTTCACAACATCAGGTTTGGTATTTCCTTCGGTGTTTCTAATAAATTCATTAGCATAGGTAACGCTCAAACCTAACCGTTGATATACAGCAGTCAGAAATGGATTGTCCGGAGTCCAGGTTTGGGTATTCAAATCAGCAATACCCACATCACCCCATGCACAGATAGCTTCATCGGTGGTAATTTCCTGAAGATTCCACAAAGCTCTCATGGTTGTAAAAAAGTTTGGGTCAGAAGCACTGATATCAGGCGCGCTATTACTCTGACCTGAGATGATGAAGCTGGCATAGATTTTTGCCAGATCCTCTTTCAAGTAAGCCGGGTTACTTCCCAGATTCGCAGAAGTAATGGTGGATGGATCTTTGGGCGTAACATTTAAATCTTTCACACACGAGGTAAACATCACGGTGGAAAGAAGGAATATTCCAATATATAATATCTTTTTCATTTCAGTTCTGTTTTAATTTTTTAGTATGATATTCTTACTCCTAACACAAATGAACGTGCTCTGGGATAGAAACCGTTGTCAATTCCACCTGGAACTTCCGGATCTATACCTTTGTATTTTGTGATGGTAAATACGTTCTGAACAGTAAAGCCAACATGCATACGAATATTATGATGCAGTTTATTAAACTCATACCCGATGCTCAGGTTGTCCATTTTGAAGAAGGAAGCGTCTTGAACAAAATAGTCACTGGAGAACTGACGTTTAACAAAATTAGTATTGTCAAGTTGTGTAGGCATATTCTTCCAGTATCCAATCTGGTACATTTGGTCGTAAGAGGCACCTGCAGCAACCATGTTATAAACGTAATTTCCAAGACTTAGACGGGTGGAAGTAGAAGCATCCCAATTTTTGTATGTAAAGCGGAATGATAAGCCCATTAAAACAACGGGTGCCGGATTATGATCAACATATTTATCAGCATTGTTGCCGGCTACGGCACCTCCTTTTCCTGTAAGATCAACATATAAACCTTCAATCGGGTTACCGTTGACATCATAAACCTGTTTGTTTACAAAAAACGAGTGGGCTGCATATCCAACGCGGCTCACCTGGTTCATACCTGTCATTCCACTACCATAAAGAATCCCTATATAGCTGGGGTCATTAGTAGATAAAAGTTTCGTAATCTTGTTTTGATTCCAGGATGCGTTAAAGCCTATATTTAATGAAACGTCTTTTTTTGCAATAGCTACTGCATTAAGATCCAACTCCACTCCCTGGTTCTGAAGGCTGCCAACATTTGTATATAAGTGGTTGGAGAAGTTACTTCCCGTTGGGATGGTAATATCCTCCAGCAAGTCTTTGGTTTCACGGAAGTAATAATCCAATGTTCCGGTAAGTCTGCCGTTGATAAAGCCAAAGTCTAAACCTATATTCTTGGTGGTTGTTTGCTCCCATCTAATATTGGGATCATATGCTTCAGGGCGTAATGTGGGAATATATTTTCCGTCGAAATAGTAATAATATCCATCCTGAGAAATAGTGTAGTTTGCCATGTATGGATAATAAGGTCCTATATCCTGTTGGCCGGTAACACCCCAGCCTAAACGAAGTTTCAATTGGCTCAGCCAATTAACATTCTTCAGGAAATTCTCGTTTTTGATTCTCCATGCAAAAGCAACTGCCGGGAAAAGTCCCCAGCGATTAGAAGGGGAGAACCTTGAAGACCCGTCATCACGAAGGGTGAAGGTTAACAGATATTTATTGTTTAAGGTGTAATTTAAACGGCCAAAGAACGAAATAAGCTGTAAGTCGTTAATATGGGAAATACTGTCAGGTGTTATACCATAAGGATTTTTAGCATCTCTCGTATAGTTGTAATTTTCAAGGTGAAAATGCTGCCATGAATAACCTGCCATTACATCAAATTTACTTTTAATGGACTTAACATCTTTTACATAATTCAAATAAAAGTCAAGCAGGTTGTTGGTAATAGTAGAATTGTAGTTACCCAACTGACCATTTACATACGTGCCAAGAATATTAGGATTGGCAGTAACCGGTTTGTTGTTATGGCCTTTACTCTTGGTAACATCTGTAGCTACATTTAAATGAGCACGTAAATCTTTAAAGAAGGGCAAGGTGTAATTCAGCTCAATATTTCCGATAAAACGATTAACAACTGATTTATTATTAACCAGTAATGCTTGTGATAACGGGTTAGAAGTACCAAGACTTGCACCATAATTACTCCACTGGTAATATCCGTCAGATTTAGGATTTCCATCTTTAACCGGCTGACTGGGATCCATTGAAATAGCAGAACTAACTGCACCAACGTCGCCAAAATTATTGTTGGTATTCATGCCTTTGGCATTTACATTCACTTTCAACGAGTTTTTAAAGAAAGTAGGATTCAAATTAATCGAACCAGTGAATCTTTTCAGCCCCGTGTTTTTAAGAATACCGTTCTGGTCGGTATATCCGAAAGTAACCCTGTAAGGAAGACTTTTGTATGAACCGCTTATACCTATATTCTGCGTATTGGAAAATGCTGTCTTATAAATTTGGTCCTGCCAGTTGGTGTTATAGGAACCCAAAGCATTGTAAGAATCAGGGTCATAAAGCCCGGGGTGTGAGAAAGCAATCTGTCTCATCTGATCTCCCGAATACACGTCAAGGAATTTTTGAGCAGCCGAAATTGTGGCGTTTCCATCATAGGTTACTCTGAATTTTGAACCCTTATGCGCTTTTTTAGTCGTGATAATGATAACACCGTTAGAAGCTCGTGAGCCGTAAATGGCTGTTGCAGAGGCATCTTTCAAAACTGTAAATGTTGCTATGTCATTTGGATTAATAAAAGACAGGATATTATTACTTCCTGTAGCGGCGGTGTTGTCAATAGGAACACCATCAACAATGATAAGTGGGGCGTTTGAAGCATTTAATGAAGAACCGCCGCGAATACGGATAGTAGCTCCGGCTCCCGGTGCACCACTGTTTTCATTGATAACAACACCGGCGCTTTTTCCAATTAGTAACTGTTGTGGACTGGTAATGTCTCCTTTGTTGAAGTTTTTTGAAGATATAACCGCAACGGAACCCGTAGCGTCACTTTTTTTAACAGCACCATAGCCAATAACAACCAACTCATTCAGGTTGGAGGCGGATGGTTTTAACTTTACATTTACAGTGGTGTTGGGTTGCACAGAGATGCTCTGTGATTGGTATCCAACATAGGAAAATATCAAAACAGCATTACCTTTTACAGGAATACTGTATTTTCCATCCAAATTAGTAACTGTTCCCGTTGTGGTTCCTTTAACCAGGATGGTTGCCCCCGGCAGAGGTGACCCATTGGTCGCATCTACAATGGTTCCCTGAACTGTCCCGTTCTGAGCCATTGCCGTTGATATCCCCCAGATAAACAGGAGTACCAACATTACAGTACTTGTAAAAAACTTTTTTAGCATAACATGTTTTTTAAATTAATACTTTTTGGTTGTTTTTAAATTAAAATTAATTGTCCGGCCGGTAGATCTTTTGAAAGATGCTTTATGAAAGTTGTTTAAGCATTCCTCAAAATAAAATCCTTTGCCGGTTTTCTTTTTTCAGCTGTTAACAAATAATCAATATGATTTTCAACAAAATTAAGGGATTTTTATTAAGAAGTGTTAATCTTTTTTATGATAATTTAACATGGAATTAATCCGCTTGTTGTTGGTGTTGAAAACCAGCTGGTTATGTATGGTGTGTTTAGTTGAAAAATATTGCCGTTACAGCATTGTAATTGCATTTGCAAACGATTGAAATAAGGTTTTAATACTCCCGTTTAACTTTCTTTGTGAAATTTTCCGGATTCCTTTACGGTAAAGGGTTTCCGACTGAAATGTTCCTTTTTGAAAGATGTTTTTATTGTGACTTTTTATAATTTCTGAAATAAAGAGATAGCAGACTGAGAATTCCCAAATGGCAGAATGTTTACTTTTGTCCATTAATATGAATATACAAAGTCAGCCAAGAGAACAATGGATTTCGTGGCTTATCCTTTTCAGCCTAATGCTCACATGGGGTAGCTCTTTTATCCTTATGAAGAAAGCGCTTCTTACCTTTTCAGGGACAGAGGTGGGGCTGCTGCGTATTGTTCTTACTTTTTTATTTTTGGTTCCATTTTCGATTAGATACATAAAAAAAATTGACCGAAAATACTTTTGGCCGTTGTTCATTTCCGGGATTATCGGTAGTGTGATTCCGGCACTTCTGTTTGCCATTGCAGAAACGCGTATTGAAAGTGGTTTGGCAGGAACGCTAAATTCGTTAACACCTCTTTTTACCTTAATTATTGGCTTGGCTTTTTATGGTTTTAGAACAAGATGGATCAACGTGTTGGGCGTTTTTATCGGTTTGGTTGGCGCTACCGGGTTAATGATTTCAAGTTCTGGTAATCATTTGGGAGGAGAGTTTTGGTATTCTTTTCTCGTGGTCATAGCATCGGTTTGCTATGCAATTAATGTCAACCTGGTGAAGAAATATTTTCAGGGGCTTGATTCAATGCAAATAACGGTCATGACTTTTTTCTACATTGGTATTCCCACGTTGATTTGGGTGCTGTTCTTTACACGCGTTCCGAATTTGCTGTGGCATCATCCCGATGTATGGGCCGGAATGGGGTATCTTGCCATTTTATCTATTGTGGGTACGGGCCTGGCACTTATCGCTTTTAACAAGCTGATTAAAATAAGCAGCCCTGTGTTTGCCTCTTCTGTTACCTATGTTATTCCCATTGTGGCTATTATGTGGGGTGTTTTGGATGGGGAAAGTTTTAGCCTGGCCTATTTTTTATGGATGCTGCTTATCCTGGGTGGTGTATTCCTTGTTAATGCCCAACCCCGGTTAGTAATAAAACATGATTGATGAAAATATTTTGTAAAAAATAAATAACAATGATTTGTTAATTAGATTTTTTTAGTATTTTTGCACCTCCAATTTTGACAGTAAAAAAAGATAAATCAGAATGTACGCAATTGTTAACATAGCCGGACAGCAGTTTAAGATTGAACAGGGACAGGAAATTTTTGTTCACAGACTTGAAGGTGAAGAAGGCGCCAATGTGGAATTCGACCAGGTTCTTCTGGTAGAAAATGATGGCAAAGTAAACGTGGGAACGCCCAACGTGGATGGCGCAAAAGTAAATGGTAAAATCCTTGCTCACACACGGGCAGATAAGGTAAAGGTCTTCAAGAAAAAAAGAAGAAAAGGCTACCAGAAAGAGTCCGGGCATCGTCAGGACCTCAGTAAAGTACTGATTGAAAAAATTACTTTTTAACGCAAAAAAAACTTAAAAAATGGCTCATAAAAAAGGAATGGGTAGCTCCCATAACGGACGCGAATCGGAAAGTAAAAGATTAGGTGTGAAAATCTATGGCGGACAGATTGTCAATGCAGGCAATATTATTGTTCGTCAGCGGGGAACTGTTCATCACCCGGGTTTGAACGTGGGTATGGGGAAAGACCATACACTTTTTGCCTTGAGAGATGGCATTGTTGAATTTCGCAAACGGAAAAATGACCGTTCTTATGTAAGTGTCATGCCTCCGCAGGTAGAAAATTAACAACTGATAGAAATATAAAAGCCCGGTTTTGCCGGGCTTTTTTTGTATCTGTCAAATTTTGCAAGGGGATCGCTTTACAACAAATTATCATTTAACTGATGCGTTTTCCCTGTTAAAACAGTCCGAAAATTGAAGATATTAATTATTTTTGCATGAAACAGAATAAATGAAGACAAAAGGAGAAATTGTAAAAGACTGGTTACCGCGCTATACAGGTATGCCACTTGAGAACTTTGGGAAATATATCCTACTCACAAATTTTAACCAATATCTGGAAATGTTTGCCAAATGGTATAATGTTGAAATCCATGACCGTACTCGCCCGATGATGGCTGTTACATCCGGTGACATTACAATGATTAATTTTGGTATCGGAAGTGCTAACGCTGCCACTATTATGGATTTGTTATCGGCTATTCAGCCAAAAGCTGCCTTGTTTCTTGGAAAATGTGGTGGCCTGAAAAAGAAAAATTCTGTAGGTGATTTAATCTTACCCATTGCAGCCATAAGAGGTGAGGGAACGTCCAACGATTATTTCCCTTCTAAAGTGCCTGCTTTGCCGGCATTTAACCTGCAAAAAGCTATTTCAACTACCATTCGTGATTTCTCAAGAGACTATTGGACCGGGACGGTCTTTACGACCAACCGCCGTGTTTGGGAGCACGACCAGAAGTTCAAGAAATTGTTGCGTAAAACACGAAGTATGGCCATAGACATGGAAACTGCCACAATCTTTACGGTAGGCTTTGCCAACAAAATCCCTACCGGGGCTTTGTTGCTTGTTACCGATCAGCCAATGATTCCAGAAGGAATTAAGACTTCTGAAAGCGACCGCAAAGTAAATGAGCAGTATGTGGAGATGCATGTTAAAATTGGAATTAAATCGCTGGAACAGTTGATAAACGATGGGGTTACTGTTAAACATTTAAGATTTTAAGCACGTTGAATACAAGCGAGATATTTGCTGACCTAAAAAAGAAGATCTATAGTCCGGTCTATTTCTTTTACGGAGAGGAACCTTTTTATATTGATGAGCTGACCAACTATCTGGAGAAAAATGTGCTGGATGATGCCTCCAAAGAATTTAACCAGACCATTGTTTACGGATTGGATGTTTCGGCCCGCGATGTTGTCGATTTATCGCGACGCTTTCCCATGATGGGTACTTATCAGCTTGTTATTGTTAAAGAAGCCCAAAATATTCAAAACTTTGATGCACTACTGGATTATTTTGACAAGCCGCTGGATTCGACAATCCTGGTTATTAACTATAAATATAAGAAGTTAGATAAACGAAAAACGCTTTATAAAAGGCTGAGTAAGTCGAAAAAAGTTGTGCTTTTTGAGTCCACAAGGGTTTATGACAATAAAATTCCGGCCTGGATTTCGGAACGGGTTCACATACTCGGGCACACCATTACGCCTAAGTCGGAAATGATGCTGGCGGAGTACCTGGGGACGGACCTTGCGCGGATTAACAATGAGCTGAACAAACTGAATATCAACTTGCAGCCGGGGCAACCTATCACCGAAGATCTTATCGAGCGCTATATCGGGATTAGTAAGGATTTTAATGTTTTTGAACTTCAAAAAGCACTTGCCAAAAGAGATGCTTTCCATGCTTTTCAAATTATTCAGTATTTTGAAGCAAATCCCAGGCAGAATCCTTTGCAGATGGTTAACGTTTTGCTTTTCGCTTTTTTTATGAAGGTGCTGATTTACCATCAGTTTAAAAATGAAAGTAAAAATACCATTGCCTCAAAACTGGGTGTCTCTCCTTTTTTTGTGGACGATTATCGGGTAGCCGCACAAAATTTCAACACGGCCAAAGTAAAGAGTATAATTTCGGACATTCGCAAACTCGATTTGAAAAGCAAGGGATTTGGTGCTACCGATGGCTCTTCGTACGGCCCGTTAAAAGAGTGGGCGTTTAAAGTTTTTTTGTAATACCGGGAAATAACATTGTATTGGCAAATAGTCAGTAAATCAGACCTTGCACACGTTTAATTTTTAAAAATACGGTTAATCACCGTGGCATACTTTTTATGAATATAAGGCCGCTTTAGTTTGAGGTTTGCTGTTATTTCTCCCGTATCAATGGTCCATTCATGGTTGAGTAATTCAAACTTTTTGATTTTTTCTGTGTCTCCAAAATACTGGTTAAAAGTATTCACTTCCTTTTTGAACCGCGCGAGAATTTCTTTTTTAAGTATGGCCGATTCGTTGTCTTCAAAGACAAGATCCTTTTCGCGACACCAGTTTTTCAGATATTCGAAGTCGGGAACAATGAGGGCAGCAGCAAATTTCTGGTTCTCACCAATGACTATTATCTGATCAATAAAAGGAGATTCCTTGAACTTATTTTCAATGAGTTGCGGAGAGATGTACTTTCCCATTGAAGTTTTAAATATTTCTTTTACCCGTCCTGTAATTTTGAGCAAGCCGTTTTCATCGATCATCCCCCGGTCGCCGGTATGCATCCATCCATCAACAACAGTTTCCCTGGTAAGTTCCGGATTTTTAAAATAGCCTGTCATTACACTGCTTCCTTTTACAAGAATCTCACCTTGTTCAGAAGTCTTTACCTGAACATTCTTCAGCGGAACGCCTACTGTTCCTACTTTGCTCTCGCCCTGATTGAAGGTGTTAACGGCAATTACCGGAGAAGTCTCCGTCATGCCATAACCCTCAAGCAACGGAATGCCTGCTGTATTGAAAACTTTAATCAAACGTGGCTGAATAGCTGCGCCACCCGAAACAACCACACGCATGTTTCCACCAAGAGCTTCCCGCCATTTAACGTAGATAAGCTTATCGTAAAACTTTCGTTTGGCGTGATAAACGGGATGTTTAATGCCGTATTCAAACTTTTCGCCCAAAGCTACCGCTCTGAAAAATAACCATCGGGGAACCGGTTTCAGGTTTCTTCCTTTTGCCAGTATTTTATCATAAACTTTTTCTAACAACCGGGGAACGGTGGTGAGGATATGTGGCTTTATCTCTTGAATATTTTGTGCAATGGTTGCCATATTCTCAGCATAATAAATGGAAACCCCAAGATAAATCAGAATATAAATGTTTGTACGTTCGTAAACATGACAAAGAGGGAGGTAACTCACGGCTCGTGAAGTCTCATCTACCGGAAACACGTGATAAAGGTTCATTACGTTACTCAAAATGTTTCGGTGCGAGAGCATGACACCTTTGGGATCTCCTGTGGTTCCCGATGTATAAATAATGGTGGCAACATCGTCCTCCTTAATGCCGGCTTTAATTTTTTCAAGCTTTTTGGCCTGAACATTTTCTCTGCCTAAATTAATCAGCTCCTGCAAATGGGGAACATCCTCAAAATCTTTGAACGTGTAAACGCCTTTTACATTTGGCGTTTCAGGCACAATGTGTTTGATTTTTCTGAAGAGTTCCCATCCCGAAACAAATATGTACCTGACTTCTGAATGTTTTAAAATATACCGGTAATCATTTTCGCTGATGGTGGGATAAATGGGAACGTGGATGGCGCCAATCTGTAAAATAGCCATATCGATGATGTTCCACTCCGGCCGGTTGGGTGATATTGTGGCAATTTTATCTCCTTTTCTTACACCAAGTTTGAGTAAGCCATAGCTGATATTATCAGCTAATTCACGAATAGTTTTAATATCGTATTTTACCCATTTCCCGTTTTCTTTTCCTGCCAGAACATCTTCTTTAGGTTTAAAAGAGTCTTCGTAGTAGGGAAGTAGATCGAAAAGACGTTTGATTTCCATGTTTCTTTTTTTAGATAAATCCAACCGGATTTTGTAATCATCAAAAAACTATAATTCTTTGTTAAAGGTAGTTGCATTGGCTTGCGCCGTAGGCATTATTACAAGGTCATTTATGTTGGCATGAGCTGGAAGTGTGGTGGCAAAGTAGGCTACGGAAGCAACATCTTCGGCGTGAAGAGGTTCAAACCCTTTGTAAATACTGCTGGCTTTGTCTTTATCGCCTTTAAATCGTACCTCTGAAAATTCTGTTTCTACAGCGCCGGGGGCAATTTGGGTAACTTTTATGCCCTGTTTCACGGTGTCGATACGAATACCTTTGGTCAGCGCATCAACAGCATGTTTTGTTGCACAATAAACATTTCCGAAAGGATATACCTCTTTTCCTGCAATAGAACCAATGTTGATAACATGGCCCTTTCCGCGTTGGGTCATGCCAGGCAATACGGCACGCGTAACATAAAGAAGCCCCTTTATATTAGTGTCGATCATGCGTTCCCAATCATCCGTATCGCCATTTTGGATGGTGTCCATCCCCACAGCAAGCCCGGCATTATTAATCAGAACATCAATTCTTGCCCATTCCTCAGGTAATTTTGTCAGTGCTTTCTTCACGGCGCCATTGTCTCTTACATCAAAGGTGAGGGGCAGTACTTTTACAGAATAATCATTTTTTAGTTGTTTGGAAATTTTGTCCAGTCTCTCTTTGCGTCTTCCGGTGATAATAACATTATGACCGTTACCGGCGAATTTATTGGCACAGGCAAGTCCGATTCCGCTGGTAGCTCCGGTAATTAAAACAATGTCTTTCATAGGATGTTTAATAAAAAAAAGCGAGCAAATGTAATAAAAATATAAAACTGACTTTTGGGATTGAAAATTCGGGCATGACTATAAGGGAATGCTATCTGATTAAACACCCGGATATTATAGGCATTATTATGTTCGATTGTTGTGTAAAGTCATTTGTGTTTTTGTTCTATTATTATGATTTTTTATAACAATAAGATTTTTCGGAATGGGTAAAAACAAAAAATCCCGGTTTTACCGGGATTTTTTGAATGGACAATTACAGCTTATCTCTCTGCAAACAGTAACAAAACTTTATCACTGGCTTGCGAGTGATGTGTTTCAGGATCTCCACCCTGAATTAACAATGTAAATATCCATCAAATAAACAGGGATTTTACATCTCTGACAAGTTTTATACGTGTTTTTCTTAGTCGGGTATGTCCGGCAGCTGATTTGTAACCATTTAAAACGTTTGCATAATTGTTTTCAGTCTAAGTAATTCCCTTAGAAAAATTACTTTTGACAAGGATAATTTCATGAAAACGGCACAGAAACGGGATGGGTGGTCGCCTGATTATGTCAGATAAAGAAGGATTTAGTTTAACAAGTGCCTCTTTCAATCAGCTGCGTTTTAATTTTGTGGTGTTCCGGAATGTAGTCAATAGTATCCTGTTGAATACGTTTTAACAGAATATTGGTGGCATTCTTTCCCATTTTAAAACCGAACTGATCAACGGTTGTTAGTTCAGGGTCGCAAATAGAAGCACTGAGGCTGTTCTCAAAACCAATGACTTTAAGGTCTTCCGGAATTGAGATTCCCAAATTTCGTGCCGCTTTCATGGCTCCAAGAGCCGTCATGTCGTTTACGGCAAAAAGTCCGTCTGGAAAATCTTTTTTCTTAAATATACTACGCGATATTTTTATGGCATCCTGATAAGTGTCACACGAATAAACCAAATCTTTATTAAAAGGAATGCCATGTTTTTCCAGTGCATCTTTGTACCCTTTCAATCGGTTTTGACCGATCAGCAGATGTTGAGGTGCAGAATAAATGGCAATACGTTTACATCCTTTGTCTATAAGATACGACACCGCCTGAAAAGCCCCGTGGTAATCGTCTACTGAAATCGTGTCAGCATGCAGGTCTTTGTTGATACGATCAAAAAATACAAGTGGAATCTCGTTTTCGATAATTTGTTGAAAATGGGAAAAGTCTTGTGTTTCTTTTGCAAAAGAAGCTAAAACACCATCTACCCGGTTCGACAGAAGCGCCTGAATATTTAACATTTCACGCATATAGCTTTCGTTAGACTGAAACACCATTACATTGTAATTGTTTTCGTAAGCAACCTCTTCAATGCCATTTATAATGGTGGAAAAGAAATAATGCTGTATTTCAGGAACCAGCAATCCAATGGTATAGGTTTTGCTGTTTTTTAGGTTCAAAGCTATACGGTTTGGTTTGTAACCCAATAATTTAGCCAGCTCTTTAACGGCTTCGCGTGTCTTGATACTAATATCAGGATGATCTTTTAATGCTCGCGAAACTGTCGAGAC